>NZ_JAGTUL010000007.1:0-184904 GCF_018224605.1 Shewanella sp. M16
GGAGTATATATTTAAATTTAATCGCAATTGATATTTTTTGCGGTAGAAAGGCGAACTCTACCCGCCTGATTAACAACGATTGCACGGGAGTTTTTGCTATCAATTGTTCGTGGGCAATACTTGAAAGTACCATTACTTCCAGAAGCTAACCCATCAGGTTGAAATTTTATCGAACTTTTATTGTATGTTAAAAAATCTTTCGAATCGAATTCATCAATGACCTTAATAATTTTATCGTTAGCATCGAAGCTTTCGACTACACCTGTATCAATGAAAATTGTTAATCCCTTTTGCCAATCTTGAGTGCATTTTCCATTTACGAGTGGGCATACTGTGACCCTATAACCATAACTAACAGCTGTATTTCGCGCAAATTGAAGTGTCTGCTGGATAGTTTTAATATTAGTATCAGCTCTTATCTGATCGCTGAGCTCGGTCAAGGAAGGAGCTCCAACTGTTAACAAGATTGTTGAAATCGATATCGTAGTGATAAGTTCTATCAGGCTAAAGCCTTTTCGATGGAAGTTCATAACAGATCCTTGTTATTTTACGCTTGCATCCCGCGAGCGAGTTAGTGCTGGTTAGAATGTAAGTATAAAATCTGAGGCAATATTCATAGTACTTTTTTTAGACTTTTATGTGCTAAAAGCGATTTTATAGAAACTGTGTTTTATGAGTAAAGCACTACATTCACTTCAATATTGACGTAACCCCGTGTAAGCTAGTGTTATTCTGTTTGTTTATGTTATTGCAAGGGATGAGGAATTTTTAATGAAAAAAGTTGAAGCCATTATTAAGCCATTTAAGTTAGATGATGTGCGCGAATCACTTGCAGAAATTGGTATAACTGGGATGACGGTACTGGAGGTTAAGGGTTTTGGTCGTCAGAAAGGGCATACAGAGTTGTATCGTGGTGCCGAATATATGGTGGATTTTCTGCCAAAAGTAAAAATAGAGTTAGTGATCCAAGACGATCTGCTCGACCAAGCAATTGATGTCATTGTTGAAACGGCCCGCACAGGCAAAATTGGTGATGGTAAAATTTTTGTCACTGATGTTGAACGTGTTATCCGTATTCGAACGGGTGAAGAAAACGAAGAAGCGGTATAAACTGCTTACGAACGATTCTAAAGGGCCTAGTGGCCCTTTTTTGTTGCCTAAGCATATGGAAAAACTAAATAGTACTGCTGGGTTTCTGAAATATCTTTAATGGAAAATCGCCTGTTTTACTCAACTAATGTAGTTATCTCTTATCTGTAACATGGTATAACTTAGCCTCGCAAATGAGTTTTATGAGGTTGTCATTTTGGCTACAAAAAGAATAGTGATCGTGGGTGGTGGTGCTGCTGGTTTAGCGCTTGCATCGAAGTTGGGCCGTAAATGGGGCGGTAGTGATGTCGTCGATGTGTGCTTAATTGATAAAAGTCCTATTCATATATGGAAGCCTAAATTACACGAAGTCGCTGTAGGTGTGATAGATCAATCTATTGAAGGTTTACTCTATCGCGATCATGGACTTAAAAACGGTTATCGCTATATTCGTGGTGAGATAGAGCAGTGTGAGCCGGATGCTAAATCGATTCAGTTAGCCGCAGTCTATAATGATGAAGGCGAGTTGCTCTTAGAGCAGCGACAAATCGATTATGATTTTTTAGTGCTTGCATTGGGTGGAGTTTCTAATAGTTTCAATACATTAGGTGCTGATGAGCATTGTATTTTCTTAGACAGCCTTGAAAATGCCAATTTATTTCATCATAAATTACTCGACGCTTTACTCCAATTAAATGAAACGCAAGAAAGAGTCAGCATTGGTATTGTCGGTGCGGGTGCGACAGGGGTTGAATTGGCAGCAGAGCTTCATCATGTCATTGAATCTGTTAAAGAGTACGGCTATCTGAATATCGCTAAGCATCATCTTGATGTGCATTTGATTGAAGCGTCCCCCAAAATCCTTCCTCAATTACCAGAGCGTGTAAGCGCTAGGGCTCAAGCTGTTCTTGATCAGATTGGTATACGTTTACATATCGGTGTTCAAGTTAAAGAAGTGACTCGTGATGGTTTCATTACCCAAGATGGCGATGTGATTAAAGCAGGCTTAAAAGTATGGGCTGCCGGTGTAAAAGGGCCAAAAGCATTTCAGCATTTTGCAAAATTGCCCATTACTCCGCGAAATCAGGTAGAAGTTGATGATTGTATGCGAGTTAAAGGTCATCAAGATATCTACGCCCTTGGCGATTGCGCTCTATTGATCCAAAGTTCTGGCCAGCCTGTTCCACCAAGGGCGCAAGCAGCAGCTCAGATGGCTGATACCTTGTTTGATAATATCGTTAATCGATTACAAGGTAAGCCTGAAAAGGCCTTTATTTATAAAGATTACGGCTCATTAGTGTCTTTAAGCCGCTTCTCTGCGGTAGGCAATTTAATGGGGAACCTACGTTCTGGCACTTTCTTTGTTGAAGGCCATATAGCAAGATTGATGTATATCTCTTTGTATCAGAGGCATTTAGCCAGCCTTTATGGTTGGTTTTCGGCAATTGTGTATCGAGTGGCACAAAAGTTATTGAAGTGGCAGCGTCCGAAGCTCAAATTACATTGATTTCTATGTGATTTAGGAGATAGAAAGAGAGCATATATGCTCTCTTTTTTTATTGTTTAGGAATTGCCGACGAGTCACGAATGATAGGTTCAGGAGTAAAGGTTCTAGAATATATGGCATCTTGCTCGCGACGTTTTGCTATTAATAATTCAGTAGCAACCTGAGCTATTTCTGCGTTTGGCTGATGTACTGTGGTAAGTTTAGGCCAGGTTTGACGTGAGAATGGGCTATCTTCGAAACCGACAATTGATAAATCAACGGGTATGTCTAAACCCGCTAAACGAGCCGCAAAAAGTGCACCAGCGGCAATTTCATCGTTACAAGCAACAATCGCCGTCGGGCGATTTTTTAGTTTGATGAGCTTGTTAGCACCATCAACACCGGACTCAAATGAGTACTTCCCTTCAATTATGTAGTTTTCATTCAGCTTTAGGTTGTTTATTGTTAATGCCTGTTTAAAACCAAGTAATCGCTCTTTGGTAGATTCATGGTGTAAATCTCCGCTTAAAAAAGCGATATGCTTGTGGCCTAAATCAATCAGATGTTGGGTGATTTGAACTGCACCGAATTTATCGTTGACTAAAATAGTCAACCCATTCTGATCGTTGTCCTTTTCTCCCGCAATAATGCGCACATAGTTAGCATCAATTTCAGTGAGTGCTTTGAGTACTTTAGGATCTTCTGACAAGGGAGGTGTCAGTACTAATCCAGCGAGCCTAGAATATTTGACTAGTGCTGTAAGTTCATCACATATGGTCTCTGATTTGGCATTGCAAGGGTGGATGACAAGTTCATAGCCCTTGTCTTTACAGGCTGACAAGATCCCATTTTGCATATCAATAATATAGTAAGCGTTTGGATTATCGTAAATAAAACCAATAGCATAGGATTTAGTTCCTGCTAGATTTCTTGCCGCTAAATTAGGTTGATAGTTAAGTGCTTTTATCGCCTCGTTTACTTTGTCAACGGTGGCCTGTTTCACTGAAGGTTCGTTATTGGTTACACGGGATACAGTCTTGATAGACACTCCAGCATATTTAGCTACGTCGTTGATAGTGACTTTCATTGATGTAAAAACTCTTTGTCTAAGGTCGCGAGGGGTTAACTGTTCTATGATCTATGAACGTAAATTCTTTACCTGCAATTTACAAGCTTACATTTTTTATCAGTTTTTTCTGACTTATACATCTTATAGTGCGAGCTTTTGATGTGCTTAGCAATCCTGAATTGTTACAAATTGGCGTTAATTTATCATTGTTACAATTATGCTGGGAGTTGTAAATTTACGTCATAATATTAAAGCTCATGTTTTATAATGGTTTTTAATAAGACTACTGATTCAAAATTCTGCTTTATGACATTTTTTTGCTTCCATCGTTATTTTGTTGTGGCAAGGCTGTTAATTATTGTGTAATGTTTGCACTAGACATGACAGCGTTGTCATTCCGCAGGGAATGGTTATGAATACTAAAACGATAATAAAGTTATGGAAGGGAAACGAGATGCGACCATCAACCTTTAAGAAAACCGTACTAGCTACAAATATTGCTATCCTACTTGGTAGTGCTGTATCCATCAGCGCTGTTGCTGCAGACGCCGTGGCAACCACCGCAGCACCTGAAAATATTGAAAAAATTGAAGTTCGCGGTATTCGCGCTTCAAATAAAGCCAATATCAATGAAAAACGATTTTCTAACGCAGTAGTGGATGCTGTTACTGCGGAAGATATTGGTAAATTTCCTGATTCTGATGTCGGCCAAGCTCTCGGTCGTGTCCCAGGCGTAACTGTGGGTCGTACATTTGGGCAAGGTAGTTCAGTTTCTATCCGTGGTACAGATCCTTTAATGACTCTGACCACCTTAAATGGCCAGAACGTAGCGTCTACTGGTTGGTACGATCAAATGAACGTCGACCGTTCATTTAACTATTCTATGCTGCCTTCTGAGCTAATTGGTGGTATGGAGGTGTATAAGTCGACTCAAGCCAACCTTGTAGAAGGTGGTATTGGTGGTACAGTTATCGTTAAAACCCGTAAGCCTCTTGATATGGATGCTAATTCTGTATTTGTTTCTGCAAAGGGTGAATATGGAACTGTAAATGAAGATATAGCACCTGAATTATCTGGTTTGTATAGCTGGAAAAATGATGATGAGACATTTGGTGTTTTAGTTGCGGGTTCATATATTGACCGTGAGTATTTACGGACTGGTACTGAAGCGGATTTAGATTGGGGTGGACGTTCTTCTGTTCAGCCATCTAGTTTCTTGCAGCAGCAAGAGCGCACTGCGCTAGATGCAACATTACAATTCCGACCAACGGATAATTTAGAATTAGGTGCGCACATACTATCACTGAAACTCGGTGCAGATAGTATTGGCGCTAACATGTATATTGAAACCGATACAAACTGGGCTGGCGCACCTAAAGATGGCACCGCTGGACCTGGTAATACAACTAATCCATCGGCATGTAAACAATTTAATGCTGCGGGTGTTTGTACGTTAAGTGTCACTCCTGAAAATGCGCCATCAGATGTGTTCTTCCAAAACTGGGCGCGTAAAGGTGAGATGACGTCAGATACCTTTGAGTTGAACGCTGACTATAAAGGTGATGGTTTCGCGATTTCAGGCGTTGCAGGAAAGACAAAAGCTGAAGGCGGTACTCAAATGAGTGCTAACTTTGGTTATGGTTGGTGGGGTGATAAGTTTGGTCAGGTTAAGTGGGCAGGTACTGTTGATGCTACTGGTAAACAAGTAGATATTAATGGTCGTGATATGGGATTTACCCAAGACCAACTGGATACAACTGTTGGAACATCAACTTGGACGGGGATTAAAGGACCTAACTCTGATGAAGAAACTTATCTTCAATTAGATGTTGATTTTGACCTTGACCTAGGTGTTATCAATAAGTTTGAAACAGGTGTTCGTTACACACAACATGAGTTCGAGAAGAGCGAATACCGCGCCATCTATGATCCAACCAAAACAAATGAATTTAAAACTTCTGATCTTTACAGTGGCACAATGAAGTTAGGTTATGACGGTTGGACGATTCCTAAAGCTGACCTAGACGCTATGATTAATGCCACAGAGTCTCTGGTTGATCAATTTGCCTATAGCCGCTCTGCTTATGGTTTGATCGAAGAAGATAACCTATCTATGTATGGCATGTTCTCGTTTGATGGTGAAGGTTTCCGCGGTAACTTTGGCTTACGTTATATCCAAACTGATGTAACTTCGAGCGGCCATGTTATTGATAACTCACCAGCGGATATTTTAGCTGTTAACCAAGGTTGGAGTGAAGAGCTTCATAGCGTTAAAGACAGCTATAGTGATGTCTTACCGAGCTTTAACATTTTATTCGATTTAGCGCAGGATTTGATCTTACGTATGTCCGCAGGACAAGCGATCACTCGTCCTAACTACGATAATTTGTTCCTAGCAACTTTAACTGGATTCCCTGATGATCGTAAAGGGAATGAAGCCTTAACGAAAGGAACTCCAGGCCTAAAACCGATGAAGTCCTCACAGGCTGATTTGAGTCTTGAATATTACTATGGTGATGGCAATCTTGTTTCTGCTACATACTTTATAAAAGACATAAGTAATTTTATTGTCGCTTCGTCAGAGTTTAATCAATCAATTGGTATCATAAATAAAGATTTAGAGGTGCCAGCTGATAGTTGGACCGTTAATACATATGAAAATGCTGGTGGTGGTGAGATCGATGGTATTGAACTGCAGCTAAACCATGCATTTGATAACGGTTTCGGTGTTAATGCGAACTATACATATGCTGATGGTAGTGCACCTTCAGAAGTTTATACTGACAACATAGGTATGTTTACTGAGTCATCAAAGCATAGTGCTAACTTAGTCGGCTACTGGGAGAATGATGATTTCTCAGCACGTGCCGCTTATAACTGGCGTTCTGAATACATGGTTCGTGAATATGGTAAGTATTACGGCAACCGTATGCATGATGCCTTTGGTACACTCGATGTGACTTTAGGATGGAATGTAACAGAAGCTATTGCATTACGTCTTGAAATTGTTAATTTAACAGCTGAAGATGACGTTCAATATGGTGCTGCTGGCGTAGGTACTGAAGTTAAGCCTGCGCTTCAAGATGATTTCCCTGCTTGGTCATTTAAAGGCGAAACTACATATAAACTAGGTGCTAGCTTTGTTTTCTAACACTTTGTTTTAACTCAAAAGCCCAGTCTTGACTGGGCTTTTTTATAGGTTAATAAACACTATGAAAATCAAACGCATTGCAGTTATAGGGGGCGGAACAGCTGGATGGTTAGCTGCAAATCACCTTGGGGCAGAGTTGTGCCATGATCCTGAAATAGAGATTACTTTGATTGAGTCGTTAGATGTGCCAACAATCGGTGTAGGTGAAGGAAGTGTTCCATATCTAGCGAAGGGATTGAAGCGGTTTGGCATTTCCGAAGCAGAGCTATTGCTGACTTGCGATGCGACTTTTAAGCAAGGGATCAAGTTTGTTAATTGGCTCGATAAAAACGAGCATGGAGACAACCATTACTATCATGCTTTCGATGCCCCTTACCCTGCAGGTATTGATGTCTCAAGTTACTGGGTTTCTCACGCGAGTCAACGTCCATTTGATGATGTTGGCATTCAGGCAAGGATTTGTGACTTAGGTTTATCCCCTAAGCTTAAAGGCTCGGGAGACTATGATGGGGCCTTATCTTACGCCTATCATTTTAATGCATTAAAGTTTGCTGGGTTATTGGCAAAGAACGCACAAAAAAAGTTTAATGTTAAGCATCAATTTGCCACCATTGTAGGAGTTGAACAGGATCAAGCTGGACTGATTTCACATTTAATCACTGCTGATAATTCATCGTTAGCTTTTGATTTTTATGTGGATTGTAGTGGTTTTTCTTCAATCCTAATTGATAAAGCACTGAAAGTTCCTTTTGAAAGTAAATCAAGCGAGTTACTGACGGATACTGTTTTGGTGCAGCAAGTGCCTCTGAATGATAAAGAAAATATCAATCCCTATACAACTGCAACTGCCCATAAGGCTGGTTGGATATGGGATATTCCACTCACTACGCGTCGCGGAACTGGCTTTGTTTACTCAAGTCGGCACATGAGTGATGAGGAGGCTTTAACGTTATATGCCGATTACTTACAAGTCGATAAAGCTCAATTCAAGCCGCGGAAAATTCCGATGGAGATTGGTTATAGGAAGGAGTTCTGGCATAAAAACTGTGTTGCTTTAGGACTGGCCCAAGGCTTTGTTGAGCCTCTTGAGGCGACATCTATATTAGTTTCCGATTTTTCTGCTGAACTGTTAGCTCGTCATTTTCCTCGAACTATAGAAGATATTAACGTCTCGACTTCATATTATAATAGTGTTATTACGTATGTTTGGGAGCGTGTTGTTGACTTCATTAAGTTGCACTATTGTATTTCTGACCGGAAAGATTCATCATTTTGGTTAG
Organism: Shewanella sp. M16; assembly: GCF_018224605.1. NCBI lineage: Bacteria > Pseudomonadati > Pseudomonadota > Gammaproteobacteria > Alteromonadales > Shewanellaceae > Shewanella > Shewanella sp. M16. Next base: position 8,076 of record NZ_JAGTUL010000007.1, read on the forward strand.
AGAATCAAAAAGAGGATACTATTTCATTTGAGTTAAAACAGCGCTTAGCTAGATTCAAATTACGTCCTCCGCATCAGTCTGACTTTTTTAGTCGTTTTGATTTATTTGATAATAAGAATTTTTTGTATGTTCTATATGGAATGAAATTTAAAACGAATCATTCAGTTTTATCTCAGCAAGAAATCCAACATTGTGAGACACTTTTCTCTGATAATGACCTCTTAGTAGGGCGAGCTGGAACGTTACTCTTAAATCATAGAGAATGGTTGGAAGGATTAATGCGCGCTGTTGAAAGTAAGACGCTTAAGTAGTAAGTCGATAGTAATGAGGATGTTAAATGTTAGTTCCTGTATTTGAACAAGCTATTTGTGTGTTTGATTTCGATGAATATGATAGTTTTGATGGTAAAAGCGAAACATACAATACACTTGAATTTCTGTTTTCACTTCTTGATGTGATCAATGAAGGGAACGTTCCTGATGCGAAAGGAGGACGGGCATTATCAACTGCACATCTTTATAAAACCCATCCAATTCCACAATTATTAAACTTCAAAACTAACCCTTTAGGGGATTGGATTCTGAGACGTATATTTGAATCCGCTATTTTATTGGGGCTCCATAATACTCGTGATGTAAAGAAGCTTAAGTATCACCGAACTTGGGCGAATAGGATGGAGTATAATTGTGATGCAATTGCCCATAGACATGCTAATAATGACTGGACGATTCCTCATCTAGTCGCAATATATTATACAGATGTGCCAGATGAAAGTGCCGATTTGGTTTTTATTAATGATAGAGATAACAACATTATGCGAGGGCATCATTGTTATGAATATCCTGCTGAGAAACAATATCTTGTCAAATCAAAAACAGGACGACTTGTGTGCCATGACGCAAGATTTTTACATGGAACAACGGTACACAAGAGTCACTTACCACGTACATGCTTAGTTATTGAAGTTGGCTTTCCACCATTAAATAAATAGCAACTTAATCAAGATTTATTCTAGTGTATTATTTGAGTGAGTAGTATTTAAACTAATAATTAAATACTATTTTCTGGGTTGGTTTTTTATTATTTATATTGTTTGTTTTAACTTTTTGTGTTTATAACTTTCAGTAAGAAATATGTTATAGCATAACAACTCCCGTCAAAATGATCCAAATGGAGAAAAAGAGTTTTAATACTTTTACTGGGAGAAAGAGTGCTAATTTACGAGCAAGTAATCCTCCGATAATGGCGCCAGGACCTGCGAATAACACTAGCTCAAAGAGGGCATGGCTATTTGTTGAAAAAATATGGATAGGGCTTGCCGACCAGACTGTAATCGCAGAAACAACAACGCCAGTGGCGACCGCCATTTTGGCGCATAGTCCCCTTATCATGAGATAAATGACGACTAATTCACCAACGCCTACCGATAACCAAGCTGTGATAATACCTCCGAAATAGCCAATGAGAGCGAGCCAAAGAAAATCGACCGGCATTATAGAGCGAGTGATTTGTGTGCTACTTTTGCTACTGATAATGATGGCGATACCAAGCACTATCGAGAAAATGCTAAAGCTGGTGTGTAGCGAAGAGGGCGAATTGAGTTGTAGTAATTGGCTACTCCAGAAACCTAAGACAGAAAAGAAGGCTGCAAGTAATGATGCTTTTACAAAACCAGACCATGCATCATCTTCTCGGTGGTGCTTTTTATAATGCAGTGACCATGAAATCGCGCCTGCTGTCATGCCAAAGCATTGGATCATAAATGAAGTCGCAACACTTTGAGACTCACTAAAGTTGAGGCTCGAAAATACCGGAATAAAGATTACTCCACCGCCAGCTCCCGTCGAGTTTGCAAATATCGCTCCTGTGATTCCTAGAAAAACGAAGCGTCCATATTCTTGGATAAGATCAAATAGCGAATGAAAATGGTTAGCCCAAAATAACCAAGCTCCACAGAGTAGTAATACCAAACTGAGGTTTAGGTAATACCGATTTAAGCGCGGAGCAGGCTGGGTATTATTGGGCACAAGTGTGTTAATGGGATTCATCAATAGCTACCGTGATCCTTGTCATGTTATCGCTATGTTATCAATGAAAGACAGCGTTGTCACATAAGCTTGAATAAATAAAATAAACATTTTAAGTATTTGAATAATTTGCATTAATTATGTCTATTCATAAAAAATAACAATAATTGTCAAAAAAATGTAGAAATCCTGTTCTTTCTTGTGTACTTTAATAATGACAACGCTGTCATCTGCTTGTGTGACGCGTTGTTTGTAAGGTCTGCATGAGAGGATGAGGTCTCCTTATCATGTGTTTGGCAGGAGTATTGCTGTCGGGCGGCGATACGTTTGTCTTTGATATTTTGATAGTCTCTCCCCAGAAACTAGCGTGGGCTGGGTACTGTAAGCAGTGCCCAGCCATTTTTTTAGGATGTTTTTACGGTATTACTCAACTGCCTACCTCAGCACTTGAACGTTAGCGGCATAGATAAATAAAACTCACTGGTATAAACCAGATAATAAAAGAGGTTGCAATTTATGGCGATTCATTTAACGGCTGCGATGCGTGTCATTGCAATTGGCATGTCGAGTGTCATTGGCCATGTCGCACTCATCATGACAAGAAGAACGGCTTGCATACCCCTGTTTATAATGGCATTAGCGTTTTTTTCGGCATTTTCCTCTTTTGCTGTATTTGCTACCGACACAGCTATAAACCATTTAGCTTCAAATTCTGATGTGTCTAAATCGTCTGCACAGGTTTCAAAAAAAATCACCACCGCGATACAGCAGGAATGGTTGCTAAAGTTACTTGATGAAGCACTGCGGCGCTCGGATTCGGGTTATCAAGCGCAAGAAATGTCGACTCAAATGAATCAAAAGCGCAAGGTTGAAGAAGCTCTCGCTGGGACAGTCGACGTGTTTTGGAGCATGACCTCAAAAGAATTGGAAGAAACTGTGCTTCCCGTGCGCATTCCATTGTTTAAAGGTTTACTCGGTAATCGGCTGCTGATTATCCGTAAATCGGATGAGGCACGATTTGCTAATGTGAAAACCATGGCGGATTTTAGGCAGTTAAAGGCGGGGCAAAATCGTTATTGGCCCGATGCAACGATTTTAGAAGTCAATGGATTACCCGTCGTCACTAGCTATCAGTACACCAATTTATACCCCATGTTAGAAGGCGGGCGTTTCGATTATCTTGCCCTCGGTGCCCAGGAAATTGGCGAAGAACTCGAAAATCACCCCGATCCCGCACTTAAGGTCGATAGCCATATCCTGCTGCAATATCGTTCGCCAGCTTATTTCTTTGTTTCCCCTAAGCGCCCCGAACTTGCTGCGGCCATTTTAGCCGGGCTTGAAAGTATGGTAAGCGACGGCTCTTTTGATGAGATGTTTAATCGCGAGCTTAAAATTGAGCAACTGTACCGTGAGGCTAAGTTTGAACAACGGGTGATTATCCGTCTTGATACACCTGATTTAAGTCCATTAACACCAATAGAACGCACAGAATTATGGTTAGATCTTTTTAGTATGCAAGGTGCAAAATAATGAAAACATTAGCCTTAAAAGTACAGATTGGATTAGCGGCAGCGATTTTTATGATTGTTAGCGTTCTGTTCGGTGCATCTTACTGGTTGGCGAGCGATAAATTGGCCGCCAGTGAAACTGAGTTCGAAGAAAATACCGTCGCCAATTTGCAAGTCACTATGGCGCAGCCCATCTTCACCTACGACTATGAGCAGATCCGTGCGGTGCTATCTGTGATGCTTAAATCTGCGCAAATTTATCATATTGTCGTGAGTGACCATCGCGGTAAAGTGTTAGCCGAGAGTCAACAGGCTCAAACAGTGGCCGATGAGTATCTAGTGAAACGTGAAATTCAATTTGCTGATCAAGGTAACCCAACGGGCCAATTGGCTATTCAGTTTTCTATGTTGCCTATTCGCGCTCAGTTGTCAGATTTACTCTTAGGTTATTTCTTGCAGGCGTTGTTAATTCTCGGTGGCAGTTTAATTGTTATCTTCATTATTCTTAAACGTTTAGTGATTAATCCACTTGAAAATGTGGTCCGTGCTATGGAAGAAATTGCCAGCGGTGACGGTGATTTATGCCACAGATTACCCGTCGAGAGTCAGGATGAGATTGGCCAGCTTGCCAAGGCATTTAATGGTTTTGTTGAGCAAATTCACGGCACGATTTCCAGAGTGCACGAAACCTCAGGGCAATTACTGGGCGATGCCAAAGCGCTTGGTTCATTGTCGCAAACCAACAATGATCGCGTGCAAACCCAATTAAAAGAAACCGAGGCGGCAGTGACGGCTGTAACTCAGCTGAGCGCCAGTGCCAATGAAGTCGCCATTAATGCCAAACGCACCGCGGATGCGGCGAGTCAGGCCGATAAAGCGGTCGATGACAGTCAGCGGCAGTTCGATTCGGGATTAGATATTACCCGTAAGTTGGCATCTGAATTAGCCCGCTCGGCACTGTCTGTTTCACAGTTACAGCAAGAAACGCAAAAGATTGATGAAGTCGTTGTAGTCATCAACAGTATTGCCGAACAAACCAACTTACTGGCGCTTAATGCTGCGATTGAAGCGGCAAGGGCGGGTGAACAAGGGCGCGGGTTTGCTGTTGTTGCCGACGAAGTGCGCACCTTGGCGAGCCGAACTCAACAGGCCACAGGTGAAATACAGAAAATGATCCAGCAGGTTCAGAGCCGCGTGGCTGAAACGGTCACTGTGATGCAAGCGAGCCAAGCCCTTTCAACTCAAGGCGTGAACCGCTCGGAAGAAATTAAGTTAGTACTCACTAAAGTGACTGATTTAGTCTCAAATATCAGTAATATGAACATCGAAGTTTCCCATGCGGCACAGGAGCAAACCTGCGTCACCGAAGCGATTTCTCGTACGTTAAATGATCTTGCCAATGCCTCAGGTTCAGCGTCACTCGATAGCGAGCACTTAGCGCACTCGAGCGAGCGACTGTTTCACCAAGGGGAAAGACTGCGGACGTTAGTAACTTCCTTCAGATTGTAGCCATCTCTGGAGCTAGATAAGGATAATCATGAAAAAAACACTCTCAGCAAGCGCCATTTTACTGGCTTTAGGATTAACGGCCTGTTCCGAGGCGCCAGTGACGCCTTCCACAGCGTCAGCCGGTAAGGCTGTGGCTCAAACACAGCAAGATCAGGACGCATTAACTCAAGCTCAGTTACAACAACTTGGGGATTCGTTAGTCGTAACTTACCGTGTTGTGACCAATGTGCCAGACGATAAGTGCCTAAAAGATAAAGCCGATGGTCGCTGTTTTGTCGCTCAAATTGATTTCGTGCCTGGTATGGATTTAGCCAGCCAAGATTGGGAAATTTATTTAAGCCAAATGCGCCCGGTGCAATCGGTTGAAAGCGGTGAATTAACGATAACGCACGTTAAAGGCGATTTACATCGTATTACGCCAACGGCTGCTTTTAAGGGATTTGTTAAGGGCGAGAAAAAGCAACTGACATTCCGTGGTGAGCCGTGGCAATTGGCTGAAACCGATGCTATGCCAAACTATTACCTCGCAGCAAAAGGATTAGAACCTGTCATTATCGCCAGCACTCAAGTGGGTAAAGATGCCGAAACGGGTTTAGAGACGCGTCCGTATGTTGAAGGGTTTACGAATGTTAAAACCCAATATCAACGCACTGAAACGGATAAACTCGCGCCAGCCGATGCCGCGCAATTATTTAAAGCCAATCAAAGCGTGAGTGAAGATGCCGCCTTGGCTGTGGATACCATTATCCCAACGCCACAAAAGGTGAAGATCCATTCAACCGATACACCAGTATCTCTTGCTGGTGGTATTAAGCTCGAATATCAGCAAGATAACCCAGAGCAAAAGAGTCAAGTTGCGGTAGCGGTGGCACGTTTAGCTCGTCTGGGTGTGGCTGAATCTGCGAGTGGCATTACGCTGAAATTTGCCAGCCAAAAAGGGGATGAGGGCAGTTATCGCTTAGATATTCAGCCAACTGAAATTGTGATCGCTGCCAATGATGCGGCGGGCTTCTCTTACGGTTTGTCATCATTAGCAAGCCTTGTGGATGTGAATTCGCTGAAAATGAATGCCATGACCATCGAAGACAGCCCACGCTATCCGTTCCGTGGCATGCACATTGATGTGGCTCGTAATTTCCACAGCAAACAATTGTTGCTGGATTTGCTCGACCAAATGGCGGCTTATAAGCTCAATAAACTGCATTTACACATGGCTGATGATGAAGGTTGGCGTTTAGAAATCGACGGGCTACCTGAGCTGACCGACATCGGTAGTAAACGTTGTCATGATCTTGCTGAAAATACCTGTCTGTTACCGCAACTGGGCAGTGGTCCTTTTGCGGAGTCGAGCGTTAATGGTTTCTATACTAAACAAGACTATATCGACATAGTGAAATATGCCGAGGCGCGTCAAATTCAGGTGATCCCGTCGATGGATATGCCGGGTCATAGCCGCGCCGCGATTAAAGCGATGGATGCGCGTTTTCGTCGATTACAGGCTGAAGACGTAGAGCTTAAAAACACGGGCAAAGTGCAGGTTGTTCCTGTGCAGAAAACGGCAAATCAAGCTAGCACAGCGGTAAAAGCGTTAGATGCGGGCGCTCGTCAATTACAAGCTGAAGGGAAAGCCACTGCAGCTGAGCAATATTTGTTATCCGATGCAAACGACAAAACAGTTTATTCTTCAGTGCAATATTACGACGACAACACGCTTAACGTATGCATGGAATCGACTTATCACTTTGTCGATAAAGTGATTGATGAAATTGCCATGTTACACCAAGCCGCGGGTCAACCATTGACGCGTTACCACATTGGTGCCGATGAAACGGCGGGAGCTTGGAAACAATCTCCGCAGTGTTTAGCATTTGTCGCCAATAACGATAAAGGCGTTAAGTCGATAGATGACTTAGGCGCTTATTTTATTGAACGAATTTCGACTATGTTAGCGGCAAAAGGCATTGAAGCAGCAGGATGGAGCGATGGTATGAGCCATGTTCGCCCTGAGAATATGCCCGCTAAGGTGCAGTCTAATATTTGGGATGTGATTGCCCACAAAGGTCATTCGCGCGCCAATCAGCAGGCGAATCTTGGTTGGGAAACCGTGCTCTCTAATCCTGAGGTGCTGTACTTTGATTTCCCCTATGAGGCCGACCCTAAGGAGCATGGTTATTACTGGGCGAGTCGTGCGACCAACAGCCATAAAGTCTTTAGCTTTATGCCTGATAATTTAGCCGCTAACGCCGAGCAATGGACCGATATTGAAAATCAGCCATTCGAAGCGGATGACAGAATAAAACTTGATGAGGCGGGTAAAAAAGTCTCGGGTCCAAGGGAGAAAGGCAAACCTTTTACTGGCTTGCAAGGGCAGATTTGGAGTGAGTCGATTCGCAGTGACGATACGATTGAATACATGGTGTTTCCGCGTTTGTTGATGCTGGCTGAGCGTGCTTGGCATCAAGCCACGTGGGAAGTGCCTTATCAATATCAAGGCGCTGTGTATAACCAAAGCTCTGGGGCTTTTACCTTAGCCATGCGTGATGCACAGGCAAAGGAGTGGCAACAACTTTCGAATACCTTGGGCCACAAAGAGTTTATCAAGCTAGATAAAGCGGGGATTGATTATCGCGTACCGACGGTCGGCGCCGAGATCCGTGACGGAAAACTGTTTGCCAATATTGCCTATCCCGGGCTTAAACTCGAATACCGAAGCCTCAATGGGCAATGGCAAGCTTATCAAGCGGGATTGGCGGTTACTGCACCGATTGAGATCCGCGCCATTGCGGCCGATGGTATTCGTAAAGGCCGAAGTTTAATCGTTAACTAAATCATTTTTATATCTGGCTGTATTTTAAAGATAAAATACAGCTTTTTTGTTTTTCTGTGTCAGTGATTTCCTCAATTTTATTTTTGATGAAAAATTGCTTTAAAAAGTAAATGACAACGCTGTCATTCTTGCTGTAACATTGAGTTAACTAAAGTTGAGCGCTGTATTAACGGCAAATAATAAGCAACGGTAGCGCTGCATTGATAGGTGAAGAGGGGTGTCATGGGGTTAGTCCAGACAAAAGATCAACAGCTGTTTATAGGTATCGATGGCGGCGGCAGTAAGTGCCGGGCCACCATCTACTGCGCAGACGGTACCGTTTTAGGGACAGGTGTTGCTGGACGCGCAAATCCACTGCATGGTCTTGCGCAAACATTTGAATCTATTCAAGCATCGACTGGCCTGGCGTTGCTGGATGCGGGCATGAATGAGAGCGAGAGCCACTTGCTGGTGGCGGGTCTCGGTCTTGCTGGCGTAAATGTCCCTAGGTTATATCAAGATGTTATTAACTGGCAGCATCCTTTTGCGGCCATGTATGTCACTACAGATCTGCATACCGCTTGTATCGGTGCCCACCGCGGGGCCGATGGTGCTGTGATTATCACGGGTACAGGCTCCTGCGGTTATGCCCATGTGGGCGATGCCAGTTTAAGTATTGGTGGCCATGGTTTTGCACTAGGTGATAAGGGCAGCGGTGCTTGGCTGGGCTTGAAAGCCGCCGAACACGTGTTGTTAGCGCTCGATGGTTTTGCCGTACCGACCCGATTAACCGATATGCTGCTGGATGAGTTTGGCGTCACCGATGCGCTCGGCATTGTCGAAAATCTAGCCGGTAAATCATCAAGTTGCTACGCCGCATTAGCCAGAAGCGTACTCGATTGTGCCAATGAAGGTGACGCGGTAGCGACTGCTATCGTACAAGAAGGCGCAGATTATATTAGCGACATGGCGCGTAAGCTATTTAGCCTAAATCCGGTGCGTTTTTCGATGATCGGTGGCCTTGCAGAGCCTTTACAAGCTTGGCTCTGTGCCGATGTGGTCGCCAAAATTTCAGAAACCTTAGCCCCACCCGAACTCGGTGCTATGTATTTCGCCCAACAAGAATTTAATAAGTCGTTGTCAGTGCAAATAGGCACTGAAGCCAAATCCTGTATTTGAACGTGAAGGTAAAAGACATGACAAACACTATTATGGAGCAAGAAGCTCGCACTGCACCGCAAAAAATCGCTGGCCAGTTAGAAGCTAACGCTGAAATCATGCAGCAGTTAGGTGAGAAACTGCGCGCCTTCGAGCCCCGTTTTGTAATGATCGTTGGTCGTGGTTCATCGGATCATGCGGGAGTGTTCGCTAAATACTTATTTGAAATTGAAGCGGGTGTACCGACCTTCGCCGCCGCACCTTCAGTGGCGAGTGTGTATGGTAAGACCTTGAAACTCGAAGGCGCATTAGTGATTGTGATTTCACAATCTGGCCGTAGCCCTGATATTTTGGCGCAGGCGCGTATGGCAAAAAATGCCGGTGCTTTCTGTGTTGCCTTAGTGAATGATGAAAGTGCACCGATTAAAGATATTGTCGATGTCGTTGTGCCTTTACGTGCAGGTGAAGAAAAAGCCGTTGCCGCGACTAAGAGTTACCTCGCGACCTTGTCGGCGATTTTACAACTCGCCGCCGCTTGGACTCAAAGCGAATCGCTTGCTAGCGCGGTCGCTTCTTTACCCCAAGCGCTGCAAACGGCGGTGGACGCTGAGCCACAACTCACGCCAGAATCCGTTGCCGACGTGAAGAACTTGGTCGTACTTGGCCGTGGTTTAGGTTATGCGGTATCTAAGGAAATCGCGCTTAAGTTAAAAGAAGTGTGTTCAATCCATGCTGAAGCATTCAGTAGCGCCGAGTTCCTCCACGGTCCTGTGACCTTAGTTGAGAAAAAACTCACTATTGTTGATGTGTGCATTGGCGATGAATCCTACGCTAGCCATATCGAACAGATTGAAAACGTGAGCCAACGCGGCGCCGATTTAGTGCATCTGAATCAAACCTCGACTGACATTCACCCACGTGTGGCGCCGTTAGCGTTATTACAACGTTTCTATATCGATGTGGCTGCGGTTGCGATTGCCCGCGGTATCGATCCCGATCAACCTGCTGGCCTTAAAAAAGTGACCCAAACGCTCTAAGTTGCCTAGCTTTAAGCGGCAAAGTGTAAGAGGTCTAGGTAGGCTGCACGATTAAACATCTGCAGCTAAGCCCATGTGGTTAACCTAATTTAAGCCTTAAGCTAACCGCGTTATTTATTGAAAGAGGTTTGCGATGAAAATCACCTTGATCGCTGAGCGTATTTTTGATGGTGAATATTTCCATCAAGATGTGCCTGTGACTGTTGAAGACGGGCACATTCTGGCGTTTGATACGGTTGTTGGCGCGAAGGAAATCCGCCAAGCCGGAACGCTGGTGCCGGGTTTTATCGATGTACAAGTGAACGGCGGCGGCGGGGCGTTATTCAATGCCGATCCGAGTGTTAATTGCATTGAGACTATCGGCCGTGCCCATGCGCGTTTTGGCACAACAGGATTTTTACCCACACTTATCACCGATGATGTCAGCGTGATGGCCAATGCGGCTGATGCCGTAGCCGAGGCTTTAGTCAAAGGTAGCGCTGGCGTTTTAGGGGTGCATTTTGAAGGGCCACATTTATCTGTGCCTAAAAAAGGTGTGCATCCACAGGGCTTTATTCGCGAAATCACAGAGGCTGAACTCGCCGTATTTTGTCGTCAAGATCTGGGGATTAAAGTGGTCACGCTTGCGCCTGAGAATGTGTCACCAGAGGTGATCCGCACGCTTGTCGCCTCGGGCGTTAAGGTGTGTTTGGGTCATTCTAATGCTGACTACGATACTGTGGTTGCGGCATTAGCGGCAGGCGCGACGGGCTTTACCCATCTTTATAATGCGATGTCACCACTCGGTTCCCGTGAGCCAGGCATGGTTGGCGCGGCGATTGAGAGTGAAACCGCTTGGTGTGGTTTGATTGTCGATGGTCACCATGTGCATCCCGCGGCGGCAAAGGTCGCACTACGGGTAAAACCTAGAGGCAAAATGATGTTAGTCACAGATGCTATGCCGCCTGTCGGTATGGACGATGAGACTAGCTTTGAGCTTTTTGGTACTCGAGTGCTGAGAGTCGGCGACAGATTAAATGCCGTGACAGGTGAGCTGGCGGGTTGTGTGCTCGATATGGCGACTGCGGTCAATAATACCGTCAACTTGTTGGGTTTACCTTTGGCGGAAGCCTTGAGAATGGCGGCGTTATATCCCGCGCAGTTCCTCGGGATTGACCATAAGGCTGGCCGTTTAGCACTGGGACATCGGGCTGACTTTGTCTTGCTCGATGCGCAGAACAAAGTGCAGGCAAATTACATTGCGGGACGGGCAGTCTATTCAGGGCCGATTTATGCGGGCCAGGCAATAGGGGCACACCCTTAAATCGCTTTCGCAGTTTAGGTGATGTGTAACAATTGGCCCTTGTCGTATTTTGATGACAGGGGCTAAGTTTTTTTATTGTACAGCACTCATTTTAAACAGTATTAGTTTTGCTCAACTTTTATAAAAGCTTTTAATAACAATAATAAAGGATGATGGCATGGGGACTACACAGACAAACGCAATTATGCCAGCAAAGGTGAATAAACCCAGGTTGATGTCTCTGGATGCACTGCGCGGCTTCGATATGTTTTGGATTTTTGGCGGCGAGGCCCTATTTGGTGGCTTGCTTATTTTAACTGGCTGGGCAGGTTGGCAATGGGGCGATGAACAAATGCACCATAGCCAATGGCATGGTTTTCACTTCTACGATTTGATTTTTCCGCTGTTTATTTTCCTCTCTGGTGTGGCCTTAGGTTTATCTCCCAAACGTTTAGATAAATTACCGATGAAGGATCGATTACCTGTGTATCGGCATGGGATTAAACGACTCTTTTTATTGCTGCTACTGGGCATTTTATATAATCACGGTTGGGGTACGGGCGCGCCTGCCGATCCTGAAAAAATTCGCTATGCCAGTGTGTTAGGTCGAATCGCCTTTGCATGGTTCTTTGCCGCATTACTGGTGTGGCATACGAGTCTACGAACGCAAGTTATTGCCGCCTTGGGCATTTTGCTCGGTTATGGCGCAATGCAACTTTGGTTGCCTTTCCCCGGTGGACAGGCGGGCGTGCTCTCGCCAACGGAATCCATCAATGCCTATGTCGATTCGATTTTACTACCCGGCATAAGCTATCTGGGGCGCACGCCCGATCCTGAAGGTTTATTGTCGACCATCCCCGCCATAGTCAATGCGTTAGCGGGTGTGTTTGTCGGGCACTTTATTGTTAAATCCCATCCTAAAGGTGAGTGGGCCAAAGTGGGATTACTCGCTGCAGCGGGTGGTGCTTGCTTAGCCTTAGGTTGGCTGTTGGATGGCGTTATTCCGGTCAATAAAGAGCTGTGGACCAGTTCATTTGTGCTGGTGACGTCGGGCTGGAGCATGCTCCTGCTGGCGGTATTCTATGCACTAGTCGATGTGCTTAAGTGGCAAAAAACCGCATTTTTCTTCGTGGTGATAGGCACCAACGCCATCATTATTTACCTAGCCTCGAGTTTAGTGGATTGGAAATATATCGCCCAAAGCGTATTTGGCGGCTTAGTGATGGTCTTGCCTGAAAGCGCTCAAGCGTTAGCTGCGGTTATCAGCTTACTTGCGGTGCAGTGGCTGGTTTTATATTGGATGTATCGCCGCAATATTTTTGTCAGAATTTAGTCAGTTAGCTTAATCGCTTGAGATAAGCCGCACGCACTCAGTGTCTGCGGCTTTTTTTACATTATTTTCTGGATGTGAGTCATCACTTACTTATAACTTAGCTGTCGGCCAATTGACGATTACGAGGGAATATTCGCGAGAATTTATTAAATGACAGCGTTGTCTTTTTGTATTATTTGTTTTAACATCACTGAAACAATGGTGCGTTTGGATGATAACATTAGCCATTGCGGACGAGTCGCGATACGGATATTCGGGAACTTAGGCATTAATTTAAACCCCGTTATCACCTAAATAATTAATTACTATAAGAAGCAGGTTTATGGAAATGACACTCGATAAAAGCCAGCAGAAAAGCAGCTTTCTCCCCATGGCCATAGTGGCCGCTCTCTTTTTCATCCTCGGATTCGCCACTTGGTTGAATGGTTCTTTGATGCCTTATTTGAAACAAATATTGCAACTCAATCCCTTTCAAGCGTCGTTGATCCTGTTTTCTTTCTACATTGCAGTGACCTTTACTGCCTTGCCATCCGCTTGGCTTATTCGCAAAGTCGGCTATAAGAATGGTATGGCGATAGGCATGGGCGTGATGATGTTGGCGGGCTTACTGTTTATCCCTGCTGCGGAAACACAAATATTTGCCTTATTCCTTTTCGCCCAATTAGTGATGGGCGCAGGCCAAACCCTATTACAAACTGCGGTTAACCCTTATGTGGTGCGTTTGGGGCCTGAAGAATCTGCGGCCGCGCGCGTCAGTGTGATGGGGATTTTGAATAAAGGTGCAGGTGTGATTGCGCCTTTGGTGTTTTCGGCGTTGATTTTAGACAGCTTTAAAGACCGTATTGGTACTGAGCTAACTCAAGTACAAATTGAAGAAATGGCTGACGGTTTAGTATTCCCCTATTTAGGCATGGCCATTTTTATCGGTATCTTAGCGCTCGCGGTAAAAAAATCACCTTTGCCAGAGTTGTTGAATGAAGATGAAGCTGCTGAAAATACGGATAAAGGGCAACTTAAAGCGGCATTATCTCACCCTAACTTAGCCTTTGGCGTGTTAGCGCTGTTTGTTTATGTTGCTGTAGAGGTTATTGCTGGCGATACCATTGGTACATTTGCTTTGTCTTTAGGCATAGAGTCATACGGTGTTATGACTTCCTATACTATGGTGTGTATGGTGTTGGGTTATTCTTTAGGTATCCTGTTAATTCCTCGTTTTATTTCACAGCCTAAGGCTTTGATGGTGTCGGCTATTCTGGGTTTGTTACTGACGTGCGGTATTTTGTTTGGCGACAATAATTCCTACGCTATTGCTAATGTTTTGTTAGTGCCTTTTGGCGGTGTGGCGCTGCCCGATACTTTGTTGATGATTGCTTTTCTTGGTTTAGCTAATGCGATTGTTTGGCCTGCGGTGTGGCCGCTAGCTTTATCTGGTATGGGTAAATTGACCAGTACAGGTTCTGCGCTTCTCATCATGGGGATTGCAGGTGGCGCCTTTGGTCCAGTGTCTTGGGGCTTAATGAGTTCGGCGACAGATATGGGCATGCAGGGCGGTTATATTGTGATGTTGCCATGCTACTTGTTCATCCTTTTCTACGCGGTGAAAGGCCATAAAATGCGTAGTTGGTAGTCAAGTCTGTTTGAACAGCTAAAAAGAAGCCCTCGATGATGAGGGCTTTTTTGTGTCTTAGTTGGACCAAGCTAAGGCGAAATTAGAACGCGTAGCTTACGCTCGCAAGCACGGTATCTGAGTTTTTAAATGCACCGTCAGAGACTTTTTGGTCACCGCTGAGATCTGTGCCTAACCAAGCGAGAGAAAGCCCAAAGCCTGCCAATTCGGTCGATACGCCAACAGAGTAATCTGAGTAGCTATCAAAACCTTCACCATCATCTAAGGCATCACCCACGTTATAGCCGTAGTGCAGATCGAGACTCCAGTTTTCAACAAATTCGTAGGAGTAGTTTAGTTCTCCATAGTGATAATCTAAGTCAGTACCACCGTAATCATTGGTAAACCAATAGGCTAGGCGAAAGCCCTTAAATTCCATACCCGTAATCACTTCGAAATAACCTATATCACTCTCGCCTGAGTAGTTATAACGGTTAAGGGTGATGTCGTAGGTCAGATCTTCGTTGATCTCACCACCATAGGCTACATAGAAATCGTATTCGATCGCTGGGCCGTTATAACCTGGCTCATCAAAGTCCACGTTACTTGCCCAAGCCCCGACAGAGAAACCCGAATCGAAGCTCCAATCGATACCACCTTGCAGGGCAGGATCGCCAGCGGTTTGTGATACGCCGCGAAAACGATAGTCGTTAGTAAGACTAATTTCCCCTGTCACTTCGGCGGCGGCAATGCCGGAGAATAGGGTCGTGGTTAGCGCGAGTCCGACAAGCTGTACCAGCCGTTTTTTTTTCAGATTGTTATGCACGGTATTTCTCCCATTTTCTTTGTTGACTCGGACGTGTTACTGGCGGCCATGATTATTCAATTGCGCCAGTGCATCCGTTGGTTTGCCAAACAACAGCCTAGGAAAACCCGTTGCTGTGACCTCATGGCGAGTTATTGCTAAGATAACTTAGCTTTTTTGAGGCTAACATTAGCCTCGTTGATCTCACTTTTGTTCGAAAATGACGTAAACCTTGCGGCAGGGCTCCACGACTTCCCAAGTGCCTTGAAAACCCGCGGGTATGATAAACCTGTCACCCACAGTGAACGTCTGCGATTGACCTTGAAGATCGGTGATAACACTCATCCCTTCGAGGATTTCGCAGTACTCGTATTCAGTGTAGTTTATTTTCCAAGCGCCTGATTCACTTTGCCAAATCCCACTGTGAAATTGATCACAAGGGCTAGAATAATGATTCTCTAACCTTTGAGTTGGATTGCCAGTTAACAACTTTTCCGCCGGTAACTGGTAGGTTTCGACGGGTGTTTGCACCGTAGCAAAGCGAATAATGGCGTTGATACTCACAGTCATTTGCGATTTCCTTGTTGAGCTGATATTCGGCTATTTCATCGTTGGCATCACAAACTCGGCTTGAGTCTGTTTACCCACGGGCCAGCGGGCAGTAATTGCCTTACGTTTGGTATAAAAACGCACGCCATCGGGGCCATGCATATGCAGCGGCCCAAACAGTGAACGCTTCCAACCGCCAAAACTGTGGAACGCCATCGGCACCGGGATCGGCACGTTCACCCCAACCATACCGACTTGCACGTGGTGACAGAAATGCCTTGCCGCTTCACCACTTTGGGTGAAGATCGCCGTGCCATTACCAAATTCGTGTCGGTTAATCAGCTCAAGCGCCGCCTGATAATCTTTCACGCGCACAATCGCCAGCACTGGGCCAAAGATTTCTTCGCGGTAGATGCTCATTTCAGGCGTGACGTGGTCGAACAAACAGGCGCCGAGGAAATAACCCTGTGGATTTTCTTCAACACTCAGTTTACGGCCATCGACCAGCAGCGCTGCGCCTTCTTGCACACCGGCTTCAACATATTGGGTGACCTTGGCAAGGTGCTGTTTGGAGATCAGTGGCCCCATTTCCATCTCTGGCGTCAGGCCGTTGCCGACTTTTAAGGTTTGAATTTGCGGTAGCAGTTTTTCCACTAATGCGTCGCCCACATCGCCTACCGCGAGTACGACTGAAATTGCCATACAACGCTCACCAGCACTGCCGTAAGCGGCACCCATTAAGGCGCTAACAGCTTGATCTAAATCTGCATCTGGCATGAGTAACATATGGTTTTTCGCGCCGCCTAAGGCTTGCACGCGTTTGCCATGTTTAGAGGCTGTACTGTAGATGTATTCAGCAATCGGCGTTGAGCCTACAAAGCTCACCGCTTGCACATCTTTATGGGTGAGTAAGGTATCGACGGCTTCTTTGTCGCCGTTAATCACGTTAAACACGCCATCGGGAAGGCCCGCTTCTTTAAGCAGCTCGGCAATCCGCATCACCGAGCTTGGGTCTTTTTCCGAGGGTTTCATAATAAAGGTGTTACCGCAGGCAATCGCGATTGGGAACATCCACATGGGAACCATCACGGGGAAGTTAAAGGGCGCTATGCCTGCGACAACACCTAAAGCTTGATTAACTGACCAAGAATCGACACCGCCACCGACTTGCTGGGTGTGTTCACCTTTAAGCAAGTGCGGAATACCACAGGCAAATTCGACCACTTCGAGACCTCGGATCAACTCGCCCTTAGCATCGTCGATCACTTTGCCGTGTTCGCGGGTGATAAGCTGCGCCATTTCATCTAGGTTCTGCTCAACTAAGGCTTTGAATTTAAAAAGCACTCGAGCACGGTTGAGCGGCGTGACTTGCGACCAGGTTTCAAAGGCGGTTTTAGCGATTGCGATGGCTTCACCGACTTCGGTTTCGCTTGCCAGTGAGACTTGGCCACGTAGCTCACCCGTAGCGGGTTCAAAAATATCTTGGGTTCTTATACTGGCAGGGGTGTGCTGACCATTAACAAAATGAGTGATCTTGAGCATAGTTAACCTTTGAAGTTCCCCGCCGCAGCGGGGTGTTAAATGTGAGAGTGGAACGAACCGCTGATGCTATTATCCAACGGCGTTAATGGCATCGCTTAGGCTATTAACCATTTGGTCAATCTCGCGTTTATCGACAATCAGTGGCGGTGACATGGCAATAATGTCGCCCGTGGCTCGTACTAAAGTGCCGTGGCGGAAGCAGTGTTCAAACACGCCGTAACCCCGTTTACCCGCGCCTTGAGCGTTAGGGGAGAATTGAATCCCAGCGACGAGCCCTGTGTTACGAATATCAATCACATTCGGCAATCCTTTGAGGCTGTGTACTGCGTCTTCAAAGTAGCGTTCAAGCTCAAAACTGCGTTCGAATAATTGCTCATTTTCATAAATTGATAGGGTGGCAAGCGCCGCAGCCGCAGCCACTGGATGACCGGAATAGGTGTA
Organism: Shewanella sp. M16; assembly: GCF_018224605.1. Classification (NCBI taxonomy): domain Bacteria; kingdom Pseudomonadati; phylum Pseudomonadota; class Gammaproteobacteria; order Alteromonadales; family Shewanellaceae; genus Shewanella; species Shewanella sp. M16. The sequence goes on from NZ_JAGTUL010000007.1 coordinate 25,679, forward strand.
GCCGTGGAAGAACTCAATCAGTTCATTAGGGCCTTGCATGCAAGTGTCGTGGATAAAATCTTGCACAAACACTGCGCCCATAGGGATGGCGCCGTTATTGATGGCTTTAGCCGTGGTGATTATATCTGGGATAACGCCCCAACGTTGACTCGCAAAAGCGGCGCCAACGCGGCCAAAAGCGGTAATGACTTCGTCAAAAATCAGTAGGATGCCGTGCTTTTTAGTGATTTCACGCAGACGTTTTAAGTAACCTTGTGGCGGCAATATCACCCCTGCTGAGCCTGACATTGGTTCAACGATCACGGCGGCAATATTCTCGGCGCCATGCAGGGTCACTAGTTGTTCTAATACTTCGGCTTTTTCAGCGCCAAAGTGCGAGAGTCCGCGGGTAAATGCCGCATTTTGGATATCTAAGGTGTGCGGTAAGTGATCGACGCCTTGCAATAATTGGCCGCTAAATGCTTTGCGGTTATTGCTTAATCCCCCCACAGAGATGCCACCAAAGCCGACACCGTGGTAACCCATTTCGCGGCCGATAAAGCGGGTGCGTGAGGCTTGACCATTGGCTCTGTGATAGCAAAGTGCCATCTTAAGCGCAGTATCGACGGACTCAGAACCTGAGTTAGTAAAGAAGACTTTGTTCAATCCCTCAGGACTGAGCTCGACTAACCGCTCGGCAAGTTCAAAGGCGATAGGATGACCCATTTGGAAGGAGGGCGCGTAGTCCATCTCTTTAATTTGTTTGCTGACCGCTTCGCTGATTTCTTTGCGACCATGGCCTGCATTACAACACCATAAACCGGCGGTGGCATCTAATACCTTATTACCATCAATATCCGTGTAATACATGCCTTCCGCTTTGGTGAGTAACCGCGGGTTGGTTTTGAATTGGCGGTTGGCGGTAAAAGGCATCCAGAAATGTTCAAGTGAGGGTGCGCTTGAGGAATTGAGCGGCAAATCGGCCATAGTGTCTACCTTGTCCTGTATTTTCAGGTCTTGTTTTAGGGTGGCTAATATTTGCTATGCTATGTTAGAAATAATGAACATGGAAGAGCCGTGTGCAGTTATTTGTGGCAAAAAAGCTATTTTTGTAAAAAATATTGAATTTTATTGCTTAAACAGCGTAACCTGAAGCTCGGATTATGACTGTGATGATGTTTAGCATTTGCGTTAAAGTCGTCACAGACCACTATTTTCTTGTCGATGAACGATAAACCACACCTATACGAATTATTAAGAGGTCATCATGAGCACACCGAAGAAACGCAGCGAATGGGAAAGTCTGGCTGCCAGCCTGTCTATTAATGGTAAGGCGTTTATCAATGGCGAATACCAAGATGCCGTTTCGGGTAACACCTTTGATTGTATTAGTCCTATCGATGGTCGCTTGTTGGTAAAAGTGGCGAGTTGCGATCTGGCGGATGCCAATCTTGCGGTTGCTAATGGCCGCAGCGTATTTGAGTCTGGTGTTTGGTCGCAGCAGTCTCCGGTAAAGCGCAAACAAGTGATGATACGTTTCGCCGAGTTACTGGAAGAAAATGCCAATGAACTCGCGCTGTTAGAAACCCTCGACATGGGTAAACCGATTCGTTTCTCTAAAGCGGTGGATGTAGTGGGGGCTGCCCGTGCGATTCGCTGGTCTGGTGAAGCGATTGATAAAATTTACGATGAACTCGCGCCAACGGCTCACAATGAAATTGGCATGATCACCCGTGAGCCTGTGGGGGTTGTGGCCGCGATTGTTCCGTGGAACTTCCCAATGCTGATGGCGTGTTGGAAGCTCGGGCCCGCGCTGGCCACGGGTAATAGTGTAGTGTTAAAACCCTCTGAAAAGTCACCCTTAACGGCTATCCGTATGGCGCAATTGGCTATCGAAGCTGGGATCCCACAAGGCGTACTCAACGTGTTGCCAGGATTTGGTCATACTGTGGGTAAAGCCTTAGCGTTGCATATGGATGTGGATACGCTGGTTTTCACAGGTTCCACCAAAATTGCCAAGCAATTAATGATTTACGCTGGTGACTCGAACATGAAACGCGTGTGGCTAGAGGCGGGAGGCAAGAGCCCTAATATCGTCTTTAATGACGCGCCAGATCTCAAAGCCGCTGCTGTTGCTGCTGCCGAAGCCATTGCTTTTAACCAAGGTGAAGTTTGCACCGCAGGTTCGCGTTTGCTGGTGGAGTCCGGGGTGAAAGATGAGCTTATCGCGCTTATCGCAGAGGAGCTAGCCTCATGGCATCCAGGGCATCCACTCGACCCTGCCACTGTGAGCGGCGCCGTTGTTGATAAACAACAGTTAGACACAGTGCTCAGTTACATTAAAGCGGGTAAAGATGAAGGTGCAACCTTAGTCCACGGTGGCTGCCAAGTTATGGCCGACACTGGCGGTGTGTATGTGCAGCCAACGGTATTTTCTAACGTAAACAATCAGATGAAAATTGCCAGTGAAGAAATCTTTGGCCCAGTGTTATCTGTTATTGAATTTAATGGCATGGAAGAAGCGATATCAATAGCCAACGATACCATCTACGGTTTAGCCGCTGGCGTGTGGACATCGGATATCAGCAAGGCCCATAAAACCGCTAAAGCCCTGCGTTCTGGTATGGTATGGATCAACCATTACGATGGCGGCGACATGACAGCGCCATTCGGTGGCTATAAACAGTCTGGTAATGGCCGAGATAAATCTCTGCACTCCTTCGACAAATACACAGAACTGAAAGCGACTTGGATCGTGCTATAAGCGGACTATTTTTATAACCGCTCTTTTTTGTCTATATAAGAGAAGGAGCCGCTTTCGCTCAATACTAAAACCTCTTTTCATCGTACATGGAAAGAGTTTTTTTATTTTTTGGAGCTCAAGCCGTCCCCATTTTTTCTAAGCCATATTTTACTTGTAAAATCTGTATCTGCTGCTGTGGATAAGATGTTACAGTCTTGATTCATTATATTGTTGCTCACTCATACCCGATAGAATATTGACTTTAAACACTCCCATTAATATCTCAATTTACTTCCATTCTTATCTGCTTCATAAATATCGTAAGTTATCGCTTATAAATTTGTGGCTTTCAAACATTACCATTAATGCATTTAGTTATAGTGTGAAAAGTGTTGTAAGTTATTTGTGATATTATAGGGTGCTTAGAGCATTGAATAAGAAGGCAAGTATGCACAATGTAGAAGAGTGTGGGGCAATCGTCAGTAAAGCCCTCGATAGTTACAAATCCGATTTTATGGAACTTGTTAGGGAATATGCGATTTCTTGTAAAAATAAAGGTGAAGCATATTGTGATTTTTTTGTCGATATAGCCTCTATGATGAATGGCGCATGGCTTTTAACCGCAGTATGTGAGTTTGAGGATGCTTCTGAATTTAAAGCCTTTAATTGGTATCAATTATTGAATGTTGATATAGATAATATGCCAGAAGATGATTTGTTCTCCCTACAAAATAAGCTATATGAAATCGGTTATATTTGGTTGGTGGAGCAATTAAATTCCTCTAAAAAAGAAATAAAATGTATCGAAATTAGGTTATTTCATAATGGCAGCAATGAATACCAATCTTTGGCATAATTAGCTTCTAACAGAGCTAAACGACATCAGTCACTGGGCTCATTGGATAGAATTTTTTGTGTGTGGTTATGTCATACCGTTGGTAGTATTTACCTCTAGGGCAAGTATGAAGAACTTTATTAGCAAAGATCTAGATATTGAAGAGTTCAAAAAAAGATTCGATAACACCAGAGAAAGTTTTTTAAATTCTCTAAAAACAGCAAGTAAAGGTTATCGAAATGTAAGGTTCTTCGCTTGTGATGAAAGTGGAGTCCCCATTAAATGGGTATGGGATGATGAAACGTTCACACATAACTGGGAAGAGGGCACTCTTGAAGACGCTATTCAGTTTGCCCGTCACATGATAAATAGTGGAATGTATTTTGCGTTTATGGGTTGTTTGTCTGGTTCCAGTGATCTTGATATTTGGCTGACCACCTTTGAAAACCCCATAAAGAAACCTACATGGCCAAGTGGTAAAGAACCCAAATTTGAGATTATCCATAAAGTGTTAACTCGTTAGGGCTTTGTTTACCGATCTAAATTAGGAAACAAAGCCTCGTTATGACTGCATATTTTATCTCAACGTAAGAGCATTCACCTGTAAATACGTGATTTTAGCGTGCAACTGCTGTAGCCTCGTGGAAATTTATTGTTTCTTATTTTGATCTTTTAGGATGCAAGCTTAGAGCTTTGCCATCTAAGGTTGTTGGTTATTTTCCCCGAGACTTTTGCTGAGCCTTTCGCTCGTCAGCAAAGCGTTCACTCATTAGAGAGGGTGTCATGTGAATGCACTGCAAAACCCAATTAGGCAGTTCAATGTCGTCAAACTAGCTGTGCTGGCATTGTTAAGTTTTTTGGCTGGCTGTTCTTCACTGCAGACGGGTGAGAATGGAAACTGGGTGGGATTCACGGAAGCTGGTCAGGCTTCATTTTATGGGGATAAACATCAGAATAAGCAGACGGCCAGCGGTGAACTTTACAAACATAAATTAAAGACAGCAGCGCATAAAAAGTTACCCTTTGGCTCGAGTGTTAAGGTCACCAATGTCGATAATGGCAAAAGTGTGATTGTGAAAATCAATGATAGAGGGCCTTTCGTGCGTGGCCGCATTATTGATCTGTCTAAATCGGCGTTCAGTAGTATAGGCAATACTTCTTCTGGCTTGATTGACGTGAAAATAGAAGTCATTAAATAGCGGCTATTTTGAAAACAGTTGTCTCGAAAAGAACTGTTGCGAAAACGGCTATCTCGAACACGGCCATATCGACAGGATCGTTTTGAAAGCGGCATCATTAAAAATGAGCAGTTTGAAAGCACTCTCTTCAAAACACGGCTTCGCTGCAATCTAATGATTGAATGCACTAATAATTGAGCGCATAAAACCGAGTCGGCGCTTTTAAATAAAATCCCAAAGCAGACAATTTGTTAAGCTGATATTTGGGCTTTACGGCATTTGGTGAGAGACTATCGGCAGATTTGGATAACAGTAAAAGGACCCGCTATGGAATACCCACTTGTTAGTACGCAGTGGCTCGAAGCACACCTCACCGATCCCCATTTAGTCTTACTCGATGCCAGTATGGAAACCGTTATTGGTAAAGAACCCCTAGTTTACGATGAGCCTATTTGCATTCCGCGCTCACGTCGATTCGACTTGGAAAATGTGTTTTGCGATAAAACTTCAACTCAAATCCATGCCTTGCCGACGTTTGAGCAATTCAGCCAAGGGATAGCGCAACTTGGGATTGAAGCCGACAGTGTTATCGTTATCTATGATAACCAAGGCATTTATTCAGCCCCACGGGCGTGGTGGACCTTTAAAGTCATGGGCTTTAATCGAGTCTATGTACTCGATGGTGGCTTGCCTCAATGGATTGAAGAAGACCGCATTACCTCATCGCGTTATCAAGCCGAAGGCGTCGATTATGGCCCGACGGATATCGATACTTTGGCGGATGTGCTGCAATACCACCCCGAGCTTGTGATGGATGCCGAGGCCGTGTTATCACGAATTGAAGATGCCGGAACGGCGATTGTCGATGCCCGTGGTGCGCCACGCTTTTTAGGGCAAGTGAGTGAGCTGCGCCCAGGTGTGCGCTCAGGACATATTCCTTGCTCGGTTAATTTACCCTTCGCTCAAGTGCTCGATGGTAATAAAATCAAAACGGTCAGTGAGCTACAGTCTATTTATCAAGGGCTAGCAGCGGATAAATCCGCAAGGATATTCAGCTGTGGTTCTGGGATTACGGCGTGTATTTTGATCTTAGCTTCGGTCGCCGCGGGGCATACACATCCTATCCTCTATGACGGTTCATGGGCGGATTGGGGCAGCCGTAACGATCTGCCGATAAGTGTTAATTGAGTATCACCATTGAAATTAGTGCTGTAGATTAATTAAGTTAGCCGTGGTTTTTGTTGAACATCATGTGACTTTTACGTCGTTTGGCGAAATGCCAAGGAGAAACCTTTGATAGCGAGATTGATCGATAAATTGGTATTTGGATTTATTTTAGTGATTGCCTTACAGTTACCACAACTGGCTGATCATTATCAGCAATTTTTATCAGGCCTTTATGAATCGACTCGATGGCAGGTAGAAGGTTACGAGGCAACGGCTAAGGAATATCATTACGCCGATGTTGATGCCATGATTGCCCGCCACCAGCAAAATGAGGAGCCAAGTGTGCGTGCCGACGCTGAGCAAAAGGTACAGACACTGGCGCTTTATAAAGCGTTAACACAGGGCGTGGCGATTTTTAATACGGGCAATTTGTTTGAGAAAACTGCCTATATGTTTAACCCTGTTCGCTTTGATTATCTTGAGAAAACCATCAGTAACTTTAAGCCAGGGATACCTTTAACTTCTAGTGGTATTGGCTTTGGCGTCTTGGTGGCTTTAGTCGTGCATTATCTTGGGTCTATCCCTTTTATCCTGTGGGCAAGGCGTAACAAGCGACTTAAAACAAGTCCTTAAATCTGTGATATAGCATGCCTGCAGCGAGCATAGGTGAGCGGAACGTCGGGCCGCCGGGGAAGGTGATGTGTTTGATTTTAGCAAATACATCGAAATGTCCCGCCTGTTGGCAAATGGCCTCGGCAAGCAGTTTTGCCGCCATGTGAGTGGCATTCACGCCGTGTCCCGCATAGGCTTGGGCGTAAAAAATATTATTTGCATCAGGAAGGCGACCAATTTGTGGCATACGGTTAGCACCGATACCTATCATGCCGCCCCATTCATAATCGATACGTACCCCTTTTAATTGCGGGAAAACTTTCTCAAGATTCGGTCTTAGTGCCGCTTCAATGTCTTTCGGATCTTTACCCGAATAGGTACAAAGGCCGCCAAATAGCAAACGACGATCTGCCGATAAGTGAAAGTAATCTAGGGCAATTCGCATATCCGCGAAGGCCATGTTTTGCGGGATAATACTCGCGCATTGGGCCTCAGTTAAGGGCTCTGTCGCCAATAAATAACTGCCTGCAGGTAATACTTTTCCCCCTACAAAGCTATTAAGTTTGTGGCCGATATAGGCATTGCCCGCCAGCACTAAGTATTGGCATGTGACTTCGCCCTTAGCGGTAATGACCTTAGGTTTGGCGCCTTGAATGATTTTTTCAGCAGCGCTGTACTCAAACAACTTAGCGCCGAGATTACGGGCGACGCGGGCCTCACCTAGGGCAAGATTAAGTGGGTGCAGATGACCGCTACCCATATCAACTAGCGCGCCTTGATAAAAATCTGAGCCTATGACTTCACCTAATTGCGCCTTAGTTAACAGCTTGATTTCTTGCTGATAACCCATGGCCTTGAGTGCGCTAAATTCTTCTTCAAGCTCATCCATGTGACGAGGTTTAACCGCTAAGTCGCAATAACCCATTTGCAGATCGCAGTCGATACTGTGTTCTCGTATGCGATTTCGCACTATCTCGACGGCTTCAAAGCCCATCTGTTGAATTGCTTGAACACCTTCAGTGCCGATTTCACTTTGAAATTGTGCAGGGTCATGGCCTATGCCGCGAATGAGTTCGCCGCCATTACGCCCCGATGCGCCCCAGCCAATTCGCCTCGCTTCTAACAGCACGACACTCATACCGCGCTGTGCGAGTTCTATGGCGGTATTGATACCGCTAAAGCCGCCGCCCACTATGCAGACATCGGCACTGATATTGCCTTCGAGTTGTGGGTGCGCGTAAATTTCTTTAGCAGTATCAACATAATAAGAGTGTGGATACTGTTCGCTGTGCACTGGAGGTTTGCTTGCCATTATGGCTCCCAAAAATTGTTTTTATTGTAAATTGGACTTGTCTCAGTATACTCATCACACTTTTAACATGACGCAAAAAAGTGTTCGTTTTATTTAACACGCTTTTTATGTAGAATACAATGAAAGCAGTAAAACACGCGCTTTTTGGGCGAAAATGCGTTCTGGATGGTGTTTATCCTGAACAACCTGTTCGTCATCTATCGGGATTGACCCGAGCCTTTAGGGGGATGTGAAATTTGGATATTGGAGCCAGCCTCAAAACTGTTCGAAAAATGAAAGGCTTATCTCAACGAGAATTAGCCAAACGTGCTGGTGTGACTAACAGTACGATTTCAATGATCGAGAAAAACAGTGTTAGCCCGTCAGTCAGCTCTTTAAAAAAAGTGCTGTCGGGTATCCCGATGTCTTTAGTGGACTTTTTCTCCATTGAAGCCTCAACGGATAGTGAGCAAAAGGTCGTCTATCGATCCAATGAATTACTGAATATCGGTACTGGACCACTTGAATTTAAACTGATCGGTCGTGATTACCCGAACCGCGCAATGTCAGTGATGAATGAGATTTATCCACCCGGTTCAGATACGGGTGAAGAGATGCTAAAGCACGAAGGTGAAGAGGCCGCTATGGTGATAGAAGGTAAATTCGAACTCACTGTTGGGGATGAAGTGTATATTTTGGAAGCGGGTGACAGTTATTATTTTAACAGTGAATTGCCCCATAGATTCCGCAATCCCTTCGATGAACCTTGTCGCCTAGTGAGTGCGACTACACCTGCAAACTTCTAATTAAGTCATTAACTTACCCTATTATTCAACATATTAGGCCACTTACTCACTAAAAGTGAGTGGCGTAATACTGTTATTCAACATTACTGCGGATTTATACCAATCACATTAAATATCTAATCAGTTCAGAGCCTCACAGGCATTTCAATCCAAGGCGCATTGACGCAGAAATGGTCATTCCCTTTTAAGTCAATGCAACACGGGAGTGGGATGCCTGTGAGGCTCCCGAAGGGCGGGTTTCAACGCACTTTATACTGCGTTTAAGGCTTTCGACAGAGCACCACTATGCCTTCAAGCCTTCGCCTTGTCTAAAGCGCGTTGAACTCCCGCTGAATGAACAGATATTTAATACGATTGGTATTACCTACTTTCTAACCCTGTCATATTGGTTATATATCCTCTTCTTTGTGTAAATAATATTGGTTCAAATTTGGTTCGAATACGGTTTAATTTACCCTGTAAAAAGTGAGCTTTATGCTGGTGTAACCGCTGGTTTATATACATGAATTAGCGAGAAATGGGGTAAATATACATTTAACTACATGTTATCTATGCTTATTAAGAATAAGTGGATTAAATAACCTTTAACAAGTGTTTAACCTCTTGCCTAGTGCTAAATTTCGGTGTACTGTGTGAAAAAATGAACATTTAAAGGCAAAGTGTTCGTTATGCTAGTAAAATCTATTCTAAAGGTGAGATATGTCAGCCGATTTACCCCTCATAGGTGTTATTGCATGCAATCAACAATTGGGATCACACCCCTTTAATATTGTTGGTGAAAAATACCTTTTAGGTGTAGTTAATGGCGCGAAAGGCTGGCCGTTAGTGATCCCATCTTTAGGTAGTGATTTACCGATAGACGCTATTTTAGAGCGTCTTGACGGTATTTTGTTTACTGGCTCTCCTTCTAATGTAGAACCCCATCTTTATGCAGGCCAGCCGAGTGAGCTTGGTACACACCATGATCCTAAACGTGACGCGACAACTTTGCCGCTGATCCACGCTGCTATTGCTGCTGGGGTACCTGTATTAGGTATTTGTCGCGGTTTTCAAGAAATGAATGTGGCTTTTGGTGGCAGTTTGCATCAGAAGCTCCATGAGGTGGGTGGCTTTATTGAACATCGAGAAGATAAAACCACATCCTTAGATGTGCAGTATGGGGCTTCTCACAGTATTACTGTTGAGCCCGGGGGGCTTATTTACGAGGCCTGGGGCCGTAACTCTGCAGAGATTAACTCTGTACATACTCAAGGCGTGGAGCGCCTGGGTGTTGGGTTGCGGCCAGAAGCTTATGCTCCAGATGGGTTAGTGGAGGCTTTCTCCGTAATTGGTACTAAAGAATTTGCCCTCGGTGTGCAATGGCATCCAGAGTGGAAGGTGAGCGAGAATCCGTTTTACCTCTCCATTTTCAATGCCTTCGGTGATGCATGCCGACGTAGGGCTACAACTCGAGTGAAATAATAATGAATAAGCTAATCGCTTTTTTAAAAGAACGAAAAATCACAGAAGTCGAATGTGTTATCAGTGACATGACTGGCATCGCCCGCGGCAAGATTGCTCCAGTCGATAAGTTTCTCGATGAAAAAGGCATGCGTTTGCCCGAAAGTGTGTTGTTGCAAACTGTGACGGGTGATTTTGTCGACGAAGAGATTTACTACAGTTTGCTCGATGCAGCCGACATCGATTTTGTTTGTGTACCCGATGAAAATGCCGTCTTTATGTTGCCTTGGACCATCGAAGCCACGGCACAGGTTATCCACGATTGCTACGACAGAATGGGTAATCCTATTGAGCTTTCACCACGTAACGTATTGAAAAAAGTGTTGTCTCTCTATGACGAACAGGGCTGGGAACCTGTTATCGCTCCCGAAATGGAGTTCTATTTGACTCGTCGTAGTGACGACCACGATTTACCCTTAAAGCCTCCAATTGGTCGTTCAGGTCGCCCCGAAGCGGGTCGCCAGTCATTCTCTATTGATGCTGCCAACGAATACGATCCTATGTTTGAAGACATGTACGATTGGTGTGAGCTTCAAGGTTTAGATATCGATACTTTAATCCATGAAGATGGTCCCGCACAGATGGAGATTAACTTCAGTCATGGCAATGCATTATCTTTAGCTGATCAAGTGTTTATCTTTAAACGCACTTTACGGGAAGCCGCGCTGAAGCACGATGTGTGCGCCACTTTTATGGCAAAACCCGTGACGGATGAACCTGGCAGTGCGATGCATATTCATCAAAGCGTGATCAATAAAGAGACGGGCAAGAATATTTTCACCAATGAAGATGGTACTAAGAGCAAGCTATTCTTGGGATATATTGCAGGCTTACAAAAATTCATTCCTGAGTTGCTGCCACTGATGGCGCCAAATGCGAACTCGTTTCGTCGTTTCCTCCCCGGCACTTCGGCACCTGTAAACTTAGAATGGGGCGATGAAAACCGTACCTGTGGTTTACGCATTCCAGAATCTTCACCACAAAACCGTCGCATTGAGAACCGCATTCCCGGCGCCGATGCTAACTGTTATTTGGCGATTGCCGCGAGCTTGTTGTGTGGCTATATCGGCATGGTTGAGTCGCTAAAACCTTCGACTCCTGTGCAAGGTAAAGCCAATGAAAGCCGTAGCAATAATACCCATTGTTTACCGCTGACATTAGAGGAAGCATTAGCGGCGATGGAAGAAAGTGATGCCTGTAAGCAATATTTAGGCGAATCCTTCACCACTGGATTTGTTGCGGTAAAACAGGCTGAACTTGAAAACTTCCGCCGTGTTGTCAGCTCATGGGAACGTGAATTCCTATTACTCACTGTGTAATGTTTTGGATTGATTGCACTGACCGTGTTGCCGCGTTAACTCAAGGAATAAGGGGTTAACGTTGGCCATAACGATACTGATGCGTGCACTGTTTTAGTGAGGTTGCACTTAACTGGTGCAACTCGCTTGTTAAATAATATGATGGTTTTTAATGGCTTGTCCGTTAAAGTGATTATTCAATTCCATTGCTTGTCTGCAAGGGAAGTAAAATAGGCTTAACAATTTTAGGTTGTTCGCTTACTAGCGTTACTAACTAATTGTTAGTCATATTTAAAATGTGTTTATCTAAGTTTTTTTTTGCGATTGCTTAGGGACTTGAGGCATTTGCCTTAATGTTGCAAAATGTACAAGCAGTGTCATATCTAGTCTATTTTTTTGAGTGTTAATGCAATACCGATGCCTCGAAAATTTGGCACGAAACCTGATACTTAACAAATTGCAGCAAGATATAAAGTAGGCATGGTTATCATGCCGTAGAGACTGCCGATGCGGTTTTTAAGGTGTAGCATTGGTCGAAAATAACAACAATATCCGGGCAGCCCGGTGACACAATGTCAGAATTTGCTTAAGCAGTTCTGCTACCCGAGAAAGGAGAAAGCATGAAGCTATTTAATAAGATGACCACATTAGCGCTGGTAACTGCGAGCGTATTTGCAAGCGCAGTGGCCCAAGCGGAAGAAGTGGTTCGCGTGTATAACTGGTCAGATTATATCGCGGAAGATACCTTAGAAAACTTCAAGAAAGAAACGAGCATTAGGGTAATTTACGATGTATTTGATAGTAATGAAGTGCTTGAGGCTAAATTACTGTCTGGTCGTAGTGGCTACGATATCGTTGTACCTTCTAACCACTTTCTCGCTAAGCAAATCAAAGCGGGTGCTTTCAAACCTTTAGACCGTGCTAAGTTACCTAATTTTAAAAATTTAAATCCAGCCCTGATGAAGTTGCTTGAAAAAGCCGATCCGGGTAACCAATATGCCGTGCCTTATTTATGGGGAACCAATGGCATTGGTTACAACATCGATAAAGTGAAAGCCGCTGTGGGGGAAGATGCGCCATTTAACTCAATGGAACTGATCTTCAATCCTAAATACGCTGAAAAAATTTCTAAGTGTGGCTTTGCTATGTTGGACTCTGCCGACGACATGGTGCCACAGGCGATGATTTATTTAGGCTTAGATCCTAACAGTACTAAGGCTGAAGACTATGAAAAAGCGGGTGAGTTACTGGAAAAAATTCGTCCTTATGTGACGTATTTCCATTCTTCACGTTATATTTCTGACTTAGCGAACGGTGACATCTGTGTCGCTTACGGTTTCTCCGGTGACGTATTCCAGGCGAAGGCCCGTGCTGAAGAAGCAAAAAATGGCAATAAGATTGGCTACTCCATTCCAAAAGAAGGTGCCAATCTGTGGTTCGATATGTTAGCTATCCCTGCTGATTCAACGAACGTCGATAATGCACTCACGCTGATTAACTATTTTCTACGTCCAGAAGTCATAGCGCCTATCTCTAACTATGTGGCCTATGCTAACCCGAACGATCCCGCTCAACCTCTGGTTGATGAGGCTATCCGTACCGATCCTGCGATCTATCCACCACAAGAAGTGTTAGACAAACTTTATATCGGTGAAATTCGTCCTTTGAAAATTCAGCGCGTATTAACCCGTGTTTGGACCAAAGTGAAGTCAGGACAATAGTCGATAGGGGGCAAGCCTAGCTTGCCCCCAGCTTGGCAAACTTCTATGTCCAATCTTATGCATAGTTAATCCACGTATAGGATTTGACACAGTTTGTTTAACCACTTTTCATTCATTAATCGTGTTGAACCTAGAGTTTGAGCGTATCTACGCCTCATTTTCGGGTGGAGAAGTACTATGGCAATCACCTCGAGCGTCACCAATAAACCGACAACAAAGACGCAAGAAAAAGTACTGCTCAAGATTGAGCGGGTAAGCAAATTATTCGATGACGTGCGGGCTGTCGACGATGTGTCATTAACTATCAATAAAGGCGAAATTTTTGCCTTACTTGGCGGCTCGGGCTCGGGTAAGTCAACACTATTGCGTATGTTGGCGGGTTTTGAAAAGCCCACCTCTGGCCGTATTTTCCTTGATGGGGAAGATATCACCGATTTACCACCATACGAACGTCCCATTAATATGATGTTTCAATCCTATGCTTTGTTTCCCCACATGACAGTGGCACAAAACATTGCATTTGGTTTGAAGCAAGACAAGCTGCCTAAAGCCGAAATTGAACAGCGTGTGCAAGATATGCTGAAACTCGTGCATATGGAGCAATATGGTAAGCGTAAACCGCATCAGTTATCTGGTGGTCAGCGCCAGCGTGTTGCACTGGCCCGTTCATTGGCGAAACGACCTAAATTATTACTGCTCGATGAGCCTATGGGCGCATTAGATAAAAAACTGCGTACCCAAATGCAGCTAGAAGTGGTTGAAATCCTTGAGCGTGTCGGCGTGACCTGCGTGATGGTGACCCACGATCAGGAAGAAGCCATGACAATGGCTGGTCGAATTTCGATCATGAGTGATGGCTGGATTGCTCAAACTGGCTCGCCAATGGATATTTACGAAAGCCCGAACAGCCGCATGATTGCTGAGTTTATCGGTACTGTGAATTTGTTTGGTGGCGCGATTGAAGTAGATGAAGTCGACCATCTGATCATTAAGTCTAATGATTTGGCCCAACCTTTCTATGTCGGTTATGGCGTCACGACTAACGTTGAAGATAAGAATGTTTGGCTAGCAGTGCGTCCCGAAAAGACCATTATTAGCCGTGAGCAGCCTGAAGGTCAGTACAACTGGGCGAAAGGAATCGTGCATGATATCGCGTATTTAGGCGGTATTTCAGTCTATTACATTCGTTTAGAGAATGGTCAAATCGTACAGTGCAGTATGACTAACCGTGAACGCCGCGCTGATCATGCCACATGGGATGACGAAGTGTTCATTAGTTGGGAGGACACCAGTGGCGTGGTGTTGAGATCATGAAGAAACCCATTAAAGTAAAGTGGCTTAAGGGCCGCTTCTGGACCATAGGTATTCCCTACGCTTGGCTGCTGCTGTTTTTTGCCTTACCGTTTGCGATTGTCCTTAAACTGAGTTTTTCGACGGCGGCGATTGCTATCCCGCCCTATGAAGCAACATTCCAATATGCTGACGATGTATTAAATATCTTCCTGCATTTGGGTAACTATTTGATGTTGCTTGATGATTCGCTATATTACATGGCTTATCTCAGCTCATTGAAAATGGCGTTAATTTCGACCTTGGGCTGCTTGATTATTGGCTACCCAATGGCCTATGCCATTGCCCGTGCCCCTGCGCGGTTGCAAACCGTGCTGCTGCTGTTAGTTATGTTGCCTTCTTGGACCTCATTTTTAATCCGCGTTTACGCTTGGATGGGGATCTTAAGTAACACAGGGATCATCAATAATTCACTGATGTGGTTGGGGATTATTTCTGAGCCGTTACAGATCCTCAATACCAATATTGCCGTGTATATCGGCATTATCTATGCGTATTTACCCTTTATGATTCTGCCCTTGTACGCCACCTTAGTGAAACTTGATATGAGTTTGATTGAAGCTGCGTCTGACTTAGGTTCAAGCCGTTTGAATACCTTCTGGAAAATCACTTTCCCGCTGTCAAAAAGTGGTGTGATTGCTGGTTCTATGCTGGTGTTTATTCCTGCCGTGGGTGAGTTTGTGATCCCAGAGCTACTCGGTGGTCCCGATTCCTTGATGATAGGTCGAGTGTTATGGCAAGAGTTTTTCAATAACCGCGACTGGCCTGTGGCTTCGTCACTGGCGATTGTGATGTTGGGTCTATTGATTATTCCGATCACTTTATTCCATCGCTATCAGGCGCGTAGTTTGGAGAAAGACCTATGAAAAAATTAAGCTTTTCTTCAGTGATGCTCTGGTTTGGCTTATTTTTCTTGTATGCACCTATGTTAGTGCTGGTGATTTATTCCTTTAACGACTCTAAATTAGTGACGGTATGGGGTGGATTTTCACCTAAATGGTATGGCGAGTTATTTCAAGACCAACAGATTTTAGATGCAGTATGGACCAGCCTGCGGATAGCGTTTTATAGCTCAACTATGGCGGTCATTATCGGCACTATGGCAGCCTTTGTGATGACACGCTTTAAGCGTTCATGGGCAAAACTGACCCTGTCGAACATGATTACTGCACCGCTGGTAATGCCTGAAGTGATCACTGGTCTGTCTTTGCTTTTACTGTTTGTGCACATGGCAGATTTGTTGGGCTGGCCTAGGGAGCGTGGCATGATGACAGTGTGGATTGCACACTCAACATTTTGTGCTGCCTATGTGGCTGTGGTGGTGTCTTCAAGATTGCGCGAGCTTGATATGTCAATCGAAGAGGCGGCAATGGACTTAGGGGCAACACCGCTCAAGACTTTCTTCTTGATCACTGTGCCTATGATTTCGCCAGCGCTGGTGGCGGGTTGGTTGTTGTCATTCAGTTTGTCTTTAGACGATTTAGTGATCGCAAGCTTTGCCTCAGGCCCTGGTGCAACGACCTTGCCTATGGTGGTGTTCTCTTCGGTACGTTTAGGAGTTTCTCCTAAGATCAATGCCTTAGCGACGCTGATCATACTGTGTGTTTCACTCATCGCTTTCCTTTCTTGGTATATGGCAAGACGGGCAGAGAAACGCGACCGTACACCAATGAACTAGTTAGCTTAATTTTGGGATGGCTTTGGTATTGCCAAAGCCATCCTTGATATTTGTCACCGCTCCCATCACCCGCTTTGCTTTGCAGGCTAGTCCTGTTACTCAAGATCACCAGAATTGAATCACTGAGCTAAAAATAATCTCGTGTTTGATATATCAAACAAAATGTAAATTATTGCGCTTTTCTGGCTAGTGTTTCGTTTTATGAAGGTGTAGGATGTGATGGCTGTTTAAAATAATGAACATTAGAATTCAAGGGAACAACATGTCTGCCATAGCTCACGCTGGATCATATTATGCGGCATCGGCCAACGATAAGGTTGAACGTCCGCGTCTACAGGAATCGATTGAAGCCGATGTTTGTGTGATTGGCGCAGGTTATACAGGCCTTTCTGCCGCGCTGCATTTATTAGAATCGGGCATGAGTGTGGTGGTGTTAGAAGCCGCTCGCATTGGCTGGGGCGCCTCGGGCCGTAATGGCGGACAAATCGTTAATAGTTATAGCCGTGACATTGATACTATTGAAAAAACAGTCGGTAAAGAACAAGGTAAACTCTTTGGCCAAATGGCCTTTGAGGGCGGGCAAATCATCCGCGATCGTATTGCTAAGTATAATATTCAATGCGATCTAAAAGATGGCGGCGTGTTTGCCGCGATGAACGAAAAGCAAATGGGCCATTTACGCCATCAAAAACAACTGTGGGAAAGCCACGGCCATGTTAATCAGCTCGAACTTCTCGATGCTAAAGGTATTCGCGGTGTGGTAAATACTGAGCGTTATGTCGGTGGTCTACTGGATAAAAGCGGTGGCCATATTCACCCGCTTAATTTAGCTCTTGGCGAAGCGCGCGCGGTCGAATCCCTCGGCGGTAAGATTTATGAAGACTCAGCAGTGCTGAGTGTCGATGAGGGCGATAGCCCTGTTGTGCATACGGCGCAGGGCAGTGTGAAAGCCAAGTTTGTGGTGGTGGCGGGTAACGCCTATTTAGGTAAGTTAATGCCTGAGCTGCAGGCGAAATCTATGCCCTGCGGCACGCAAGTGATTACCACAGAGCCTTTGAGTGCCGATCTGGCTGCGAGCTTATTACCACAGGATTACTGCGTCGAAGATTGTAACTATCTGCTCGATTATTTCCGTCTGTCTGGTGACAAGCGGATGATTTACGGCGGCGGCGTAGTGTATGGCGCCCGCGATCCGGCGGATATCAAATCGATCATTATTCCTAACATGCTCAAAACCTTCCCGCAATTAAAAGATGTGAAGATCGATTATGCGTGGACGGGTAACTTCCTACTGACGCTGTCGCGCCTGCCACAGGTCGGTCGTATTGGTAAGAACATCTATTATTCACAGGGGTGTAGTGGTCACGGTGTCACTTATACCCATCTGGCAGGCAAGTTACTGGCTGAAATGCTTAACGGCCAAGCCACGCGCTTCGATGCCTTCGCTGCATTGCCACATTATCCTTTCCCCGGCGGTCACGCACTTCGCGTCCCTTTTAGTGCTATCGGAGCTTGGTATTACACGTTAAGAGACAAACTAGGTCTCTAACATCATCACTTTTAAGAAGCTAGGTAGCTTCACAATACGAGGAAATCCTTGTGCAATTAAATGATCCGAGTTTGCTACGTCAACAGTCTTTTATTAATGGTCAATGGTGTGATGCCGTTTCTGGTGACACGCTAAAGGTGTTTAATCCCGCAACCAATGCCGTAATTGGCTACGTTCCTAATATGGGACAAGTTGAAACTGAAATGGCGATTAAGGCGGCAGAAGCGGCTTTACCTGCATGGCGAGCGCTCACAGCCAAAGAGCGCGGCGCTAAGTTAAGGCGTTGGTTTGAATTACTCAATGAAAACAGTGATGACTTAGCATTGCTCATGACGACTGAGCAGGGTAAACCGCTGGCAGAAGCGAAAGGTGAAGTAACCTATGCCGCTTCGTTTATCGAGTGGTTTGCCGAAGAAGCGAAACGTATTTATGGCGATACCATTCCTGGGCATCAAGTAGATAAGCGCTTGATGGTAATTAAGCAGCCTGTCGGCGTAACCGCCGCGATTACGCCGTGGAACTTTCCTGCCGCGATGATCACCCGCAAAGCCGCTCCAGCGTTAGCTGCGGGTTGCACTATGGTGGTAAAACCTGCGCACCAAACACCCTTTACCGCATTAGCGATGGCTGAACTTGCTAAGCGTGCCGGTATTCCTGCGGGCGTATTTAGTGTGTTAACGGGTGATGCGGTGCAGATTGGTAATGAAATGTGCAGCAACCCGATAGTGCGTAAGCTGTCTTTCACTGGCTCAACCAATATCGGTATTAAATTAATGGCGCAATGTGCGCCTACCTTAAAAAAACTGTCGCTAGAGCTTGGCGGCAATGCACCATTTATCGTATTTAACGATGCCAATATCGATGCCGCTGTCGAAGGCGCCATGATAGCTAAATATCGTAATGCCGGACAAACCTGCGTCTGCGCTAACCGCATTTATGTGCAAGACGGTGTATACGACGAGTTTGCCTTAAAACTTAGCACTGCTGTTGGCAAGCTTAAGGTTGGAGAGGGCATCAACGAGGGCATCACTACGGGCCCGTTGATCAATGCTGCCGCAGTCGAAAAAGTGCAGAGTCACCTTATCGATGCTATCGCCAAAGGCGCCTCTGTGCTCGCGGGCGGCAAAGTTCATGATCTTGGCGGTAATTTCTTCGAGCCAACCGTGCTCACCAATGTCGATAAAAGCATGCTTGTTGCCCGCGAAGAAACCTTTGGTCCACTCGCGCCGCTGTTTAAATTCAGCGATGTCGACGATGTGATTAAACAAGCTAATGATACTGAATTTGGCCTCGCCGCCTATTTCTATGGTCGCGATATTTCATTGGTGTGGAAAGTCGCCGAAGCCTTGGAGTACGGCATGGTTGGGGTCAACACTGGCTTGATTTCGACGGAAGTCGCGCCCTTTGGTGGGATGAAATCTTCAGGGCTTGGCCGTGAAGGCTCTAAGTTCGGTATCGAAGAATATCTAGAAATCAAATACATCTGCATGTCCGTTTAATACGGTCCGATTTGGCGAGTGAGGAAGACTAAATGACAACAACCAATGATTCATTGATGGCACGTCGCCAAGCCGCAGTTGCGGGTGGTGTCGGGCAAATTCACCCTATTTTTACCGCCCGCGCCGAAAATGCGACTGTGTGGGATGTTGAAGGTCGCGAGTTTATCGATTTTGCGGGCGGCATTGCTGTGCTTAATACCGGTCATCTTCACCCTAAAGTGAAGGCGGCGGTTGCGGCTCAGCTGGATAATTTCTCCCACACTTGTTTTATGGTGCTCGGCTACGAGAGCTATATCCAAGTATGTGAAAAGCTCAATCAACTGGTTCCTGGGGATTTTGCCAAGAAGACGGCACTATTCACTAGTGGTTCAGAAGCGGTTGAAAACGCAGTTAAAGTGGCGCGTGCCTATACCAAACGTGCTGGCGTGATTGCGTTTACCTCGGGCTACCATGGTCGCACTATTGCGGCTTTGGCATTGACCGGAAAAGTCGCGCCTTACAGTAAAGGTATGGGACTGATGTCGGCGAATGTGTTCCGCGCTGAGTTCCCGTGCGAAATGCATGGCGTGTCCGATGATGATGCTATGGCCTCGATTGAACGTATCTTTAAAAATGATGCCGAGCCGAGTGATATCGCCGCCATTATTTTAGAGCCAGTGCAGGGCGAGGGCGGTTTTTACGCCGCATCGCCCGCCTTTATGCAACGTTTACGCGCACTATGCGACCGTGAAGGCATTATGCTGATCGCCGATGAAGTGCAAACAGGCGCGGGCCGTACTGGCACTTTCTTCGCTATGGAGCAAATGGGTGTTGCTGCAGATATCACGACCTTTGCCAAATCTATTGCGGGTGGTTTTCCACTCTCAGGTATTACCGGCCGCGCCCAAGTCATGGATGCAGTGGGTCCCGGTGGTCTTGGCGGTACTTATGGTGGTAATCCGTTAGCGTGCGCCGCTGCGCTTGCTGTCATTGAAGTGTTTGAAGAAGAAAAGTTGCTAGAAAGGGCCAATGCCATTGGTGAGCGCATTAAGTCTGCCCTGAATGTAATGCAGGTCGAACATGCGCAAATCGCCGATGTGCGTGGTTTAGGCGCTATGATCGCCATTGAATTGATGGAAGAAGGTAAACCTGCGCCGCACTATTGCGCGCAAGTGTTGAGCGATGCCCGTGACCGTGGATTGATTTTATTATCCTGCGGTACTTACGGTAATGTGCTGCGCATTTTGGTGCCATTAACGGCGCCGGATGCACAAATTGATGCAGGCCTTGGTATTCTTAGCGCCAGCTTTAATGCCGTACTGAAAAGCTAATATTGCTTTGATATAAAACGGTTTTAGATGACAGTTTTGCATAATAAAAATCCCGCTTCGGCGGGATTTTTATTGGGGGCGATTGTTTTGGAATTGGCTGTTTTTACTGCCAGTGACTTTCAGCACTCATTAGTTAAATGAATCACCACTTTTTAATCTCCATTAGGATCTGTAATGCTTTTTTGCGTTTATCAAGATCATACAAGTCATTGGTGAAGATAAACTCATTCACGCCGAGTTCTTTGACGATCATTTCCAAACGATGCTTAATCGTCGCTGGGCCACCAGTAACTGATAAACCTAAGAAGTTATCGACATAGGTTTCTTCTTGCGCACTCCATAAGCCATCCATAGTATCAACTGGTGGCTTTAGCCATAACTCGTGACCACGGATAAGTGCCAGCACGCGCTGTTTTGAGGTCGTGCCCAAATATTGCGCCTCTTCATCTGTATCGGCGGCAACTAACGGTAAGCCAAGCATCACATAGGGTTTATCAAGCACTTGAGAAGGTTTAAAGTCGCGGCGATAGATTTCAATCGCATCGTAGAGAAAACGTGGGGCAAAGTGGCCCGCAAACACATAGGGCAAACCGCGCTGCGCCGCTAACTGTGCGCTAAAGAGACTCGAGCCCAATAACCAAATTGGCACATTAGTACCTTCTCCGGGAATCGCTCGCACCGCATGACGACCATTGTAAGGGCCAAGTAGAGTTTGTAATTCACTGACTTCTTCAGGGAATTGTTCGGCGCGACTGGTATCACGGTTCAGTGCTCGGCTGGTAATTTGATCGCTGCCGGGCGCACGGCCTAGTCCTAAATCGATTCGACCAGGATATAAGCTTTCAAGGGTACCGAACTGTTCGGCGACCACTAAAGGCGCATGGTTTGGCAGCATAATCCCACCCGCGCCGACGCGAATACGCTGAGTATTGCCAGCAATATAGCCAATTAATACCGAGGTCGCCGCGCTAGCGATACCGGGCATATTATGGTGTTCGGCAAACCAAAAACGATTAAAGCCGAGTCTGTCGGCTTCCTTGGCATACTGCAAACTGTTGTGCAGCGTTTCACCCACAGTCGAGCCTTGGCGCATAGGCGCGAGTTCCAATAGCGAGAAGGGAATATCGGCCAATATTGATGTCTGTTGTGACATAGTGTCTCCAAGTGACTGCCGTTTTTGCTAGCAACAACAAGAGGCGCTAACAGTGTTAGGCGTTTTGTTGTTGCTAGGCTCATTGCTAAGATAAAGCGTTAACGGCTCAGCCTTGATGAATAAAAGGTATTCAGTGTTATTGATATGGGGCTAAGTTCCGTGCTTCTCAAGCTTGAACCGCTAACTCTTTACCCTTCGTTATTTCATTAGTCATGTCAATTTGAGTTTGCACTTGAGCAGCGCCATACAACTGAGTGTGTACTCGCTTTGTAACAAATTGAGCGGCTGAAGTCATCCGCGTGTGAGGGCCGATAATGTGGAACTGAAGTTCTTATTCTCAGCAACTCAGTGCTAAGCCAGTCACAGTGGGATTGATGACTTTTGCTAAAGTTCATTTGGTTATGAGTAGCAATATAAGTGTATAAACGATGTTGAATGAAGTGATAAAAAAACTGCCGATAGCAGGGCTATCGGCAGTTAATGTTATGCAATAGAAAAATCGCTATTGTCAGTCGAGTATTACTGCTCGGCTTTCACATCCCGTAGCGATGCTGCAGCACTTTCATTAAGATCATGATCAGCAGCATTGTTATGTGAATGGTGAGTCTCAGTCAGGCGACGCATCAGAGGTAATACCGCAAGTGCGATAAAGGTACAGACCACAGCGGCTATACCTAGTTTATTAAACAGACTTGTGTATACGGGTAAGGTTTGCAGTGGGTCGACTAAATCCTTGGGTACACTGGCGAAGTTAGCAACTACACCGCCCAGATACTGTGAAATACCTGATGCGACGAAATAGGCACCCATCATAAAACCGCCCATGCGTGCAGGTACGTAGCGAGCAATCATGGCAAGTCCAAGACCACTCACCAGCAATTCCCCTAAAGAGTAAGAGGCATAGCCCCAGATCATGATCCATGAAGAGGTTTTACCATTGACTGCAAATTGGCCCGCAAAGCCATAGATAAAGAAGCCTATCGCCACAACGGCAAAACCGAGGGCAAACTTCGCCGCGATAGAAAAGTCTTTATCATTGCGTCCAGCCCACGAATAGCTCCATGCGAGTACTGGACTTAATACCATAATCCATAATGGATTTAATGCTTGGAACTGGGCAGGTGACCAAGTCCACAAGTGGGTACCAAAAACTTGAAAATCCCAATCCACGTTACGCAGGGCAAACAGCGCGAGTGACGTTGACATTTGTTGATAGAAAATAAAGAAGAACACGGTTTGCACCGTAAGGATCAGTGCTGCAATCAGTCCAGCTCTTTCACTGGTTTCGCTGGTGCGGATCAAGTGGAAGAAGATTGCCAATACGGCTACGCCTGCTGCATAAACGAAGACGCGCGCAACAGCTTCGTATTCAAGAATAATGGCTGAAGCGACAACCGACAATGCGGATAGACCCAATACAATCGCGAGGTTTTTCTTGTTCACAGGGCGAGTATCTGGCTCAGAACCGTAATGGACTAGACTCTTACGCATGAGTGCATAGTTACCTAACCCCACCAATATACCGACACAGCACACAGCAAAGGCCGCGTGCCAGCCAAATTCGTTGCCATATTGGGCGTTAACGTAATCTTTAATCCAAGGCGTGAGCAACATAGAGAAGGTCGAACCCACGTTTACCGCCATGTAATAGATGGTAAACGCACTGTCGATTTTAGAATCGTCACCTTCGTAAATCTTACGGACTAAGTTACCCGCATTCGGCTTGAATAGGCCGTTACCGACCACAATCACGCCGAGCGCTGAAAACATAAACCACGTATTTTCAGTGGGTATGGCCATTAGCGCATAACCCAGAGAGAGGATCCCCGCACCGAGCAGCATAGTGCGTTTGGTGCCGAGGATTTTATCCCCAACCCAGCCACCAATTGCCGGTGATACATAAATAAGTGCCGCACAGGCACTCCATACTAAGTTTGCACGTGAGTCATCAAAGCCAAGGCGCTGCACCATAAAGTACACAATCAGCGCTTGCATGCCGTAATAACCAAAGCGTTCCCATAATTCGATAAGAGACACAGTCATAAATGAATGTGTTTTACTTACCGGAGCAGTCCCAATAGTCATATCGCTTGCTTCCAACATTGTTGTTTTAATATTTGAGCTCAAAAGTATAAGGCGATAACCAATTCAAACCAATGGCAGACATAGGCAAAAACAGACTTTGTTACAAATGACCTTATCAATTTTAAGGTGGATTTAAGTGGGGACAGTTCTATCCAAGTTTTTCTGCTGCGGATAAATCAAGGAACATTCGCAGTACTATCGGATAAGCAGATAATGGCATGTGCGGTTATGCGCTATGGTGTATTTAAATACATTGAGGTTGATTGCTGTTTGTCCAACAGGCATAGTGCGCTTGGAAATTCTAATGTAGATCACTTTAAAACGAAAAGTTCTACTTAGCAGCGTCTCTACAGTTGCAGATATGCATCAGGTTGTTAATGCACCGCTTTGCGTTAAATATATTTAAACGGAGTATATGAATGTTACGAATTGGTATCGATCTTGGTGGCACAAAAATCGAGGTAGTCGCATTAGATAGCGATGGTAACGAAGTCTTTCGTAAACGCATCCCGACGCCGAGAGAATATGTTGCGACAGTCAATGCTTTGGTTGCATTGGTAACTGAAGTCGAAGACAGCCTGCAGCAAACCGCCACTATCGGAATAGGTATTCCTGGGGTTGTTTCTCCTTTTACTGGCCTAGTAAAAAACGCTAATTCAACTTGGATCAATGGTCATCCACTTGATGTGGATCTGGGGACTCGATTAAATCGTAAAGTAAAAATTGCTAATGATGCGAACTGTTTTGCCGTATCAGAAGCGGTAGATGGCGCTGCCGCAGGAAAGTCAGTTGTATTTGGTGCCATTATTGGAACTGGATGTGGTGCTGGTATCGCCATCAAAGGCCAAGTACATGATGGTGGCAATGGTATTGGTGGTGAGTGGGGTCATAATCCTTTACCGTGGATGAAAGCAGATGAATTTAATACCACGACGTGTTTTTGTGGTAATAGAGACTGTATCGAAACGTTTATATCTGGAACAGGCTTTGTTCGCGACTTTCGCGCTGCGGGCGGTGTTGCTGACAGCGGTATTGAAATTGCCCAAATGATGCAAGCGGGAGATCCGCTGGCAACTCAAGCATTTAACCGTTTTATTGACCGTTTAGCCCGTTCATTGGCCCATGTGATCAATATGATGGATCCTGATGTTATCGTCCTTGGCGGCGGTGTGTCTAACATTGATGCTATTTACACCGAATTACCAAAAATTTTGCCGCTATATGTGGTCGGCCGAGAGTGCCACACTCCCGTTGTTAAAAATTATTATGGTGCTTCATCGGGAGTGCGTGGCGCCGCTTGGTTGTGGGGACGCTAATCCTAGACTCAATCAAGAATAGTGTTTGATATTAAAGGCTGAATTTATTTATTTGAATTTGGCCTTTTT
Organism: Shewanella sp. M16; assembly: GCF_018224605.1. NCBI lineage: Bacteria > Pseudomonadati > Pseudomonadota > Gammaproteobacteria > Alteromonadales > Shewanellaceae > Shewanella > Shewanella sp. M16. The sequence continues at coordinate 50,818 of NZ_JAGTUL010000007.1, forward strand.
TGATTTAGTCATTCAAAAGTTTTACATTCCATTGACAACTCTTTATCTTAAGTACTGGTAATTCTTACCCTAAGTGCTATTTTTAATGCTGTATAGAAAGTATAAAAATAAAGTAGATCAAAATAATTACGCTATTGTCGTTCTCTTGGGAGTTTACTAGATGAAGCATTTGTCCATCAGTACTAAGTTGTTGTGGATTACATCAGCATTATTTTTATCGATAGTGGCTATTTTATCTATCAGTTTATGGTGGACACTGTCGGCTCAAAACGCGCAATTATCGGATCAAGTTCAAAATACCCTACAAACTGAAACGCGGGATAAACTCGAAGCCCGCGCTGGTGAATATGGCGAAATGGTCGCTGGATTTATTAACGAAGCCTATCGTATTCCTTACTCTTTTGCCGGTATGGTGGAGAGTACGGCAGAAGAACTTCCCTTAAAGCGTGATCGTTTAGAACTCACTGTGGCGGCTGTGCTTAAGAAAAATGCGCAAGTTTCCTCCATGTATGCCCAGTTTGAACCTAATGGTTATGATGGGCTCGATACTGAGTTTCTGAATATTAATTCCAGCCACAGTGTCACGACATCAGGTGCCCTAGAGGTTTACTATACCCGTGATGACAATGGCACTGTTGCACATCAACAGGTTGAAGATTCGTCAGAAAAATACCTTACTAGCCTAAATGAATTTGGGATCCGTGATGCAGAATGGTATTTATGCGGTAAAGAAACCTTAAAGCCCTGTCTAATGGAGCCGTATTTATACGAAATCACTCCCGGTAATAAAGCATTAATGACCTCGCTAACTGTGCCTGTGCTTAAGCGTAAACAGTTTATCGGTGTGGTCGGTGTTGATTTAAACTTACCCGTCTTTCAAACCCTTATCGATAAGTTATCTAAGAGCCTCTACGATGGGCAAGCAAAAGTGACCTTATTAAGTACCCGCGGTTTAGTGGTTGCAGCAAGTCATTACAGTAAAAAGGCACGCCCTTTAGCTGAGTCAATAAATCCAGCTATTGCTTCACAAATCATCTCGTTACATAAGAACTCGGGTTACATGGTTAACGATGATGAAATTATTGTTGCCTACCCAATTAAGATCCCTTTAGCGAATGCCGAGTGGTCCTTAGTGATCCAAGTGCCGACTGCGCAGGCGTACAAGAGTTCGATTGTGTTGAATAATGATATGGATGAAATGGCAACTTCCTTGGGGAGTTTGTTGCTCATGGTCGGTGTTGTCGTGTCGATTGCTGCTGTGATTACGATTAGCCTAGTGATCCGTAGCATTATTTCACCCTTAAAGATGATCCAAGGCCGTGTAGAACACTTGGCAAGCGCTGATGGCGATTTAACGCAATCAATAGAAGTGGACTCCCATGCAGAGTTGATTGCGTTAGCAAAAGGTTTCAACTCCTTTATTTATAAACTGAAAAACTTGATTGCCGAGCTTAAAACCCTCGCGAGTCGTTCTCAGGAAGAAAGCCAAGCTTCAGCGAAAATTGCCCAGCTCACGCGTGATAGTGTCAATCGTCAATATGGTGAAATTGAGAGTGTGGTAACGGCCGTAAACCAAATGAGTGCCACCGCACTTGAGGTTGCTAAGGCGTCTGAGCAAACTGCTGCAGAAACAGAAGCTATGTCACGCAACATTCGTCACAGTGAAGAAAGTCTGACTAAGGCGATGGGCTTTGTGGCGACTATGTCTAAAGAGTCAATGGAAGCTAAGCTGGCCGTGAGTAAAGTCGCAGACAGCAGTATGAATATTAGCCGTATTCTTGAGGTGATCAGCTCTATTGCCGCACAAACAAACCTGCTGGCACTAAATGCGGCGATTGAGGCGGCGAGGGCGGGTGAACAAGGACGGGGTTTTGCTGTGGTGGCGGACGAAGTCCGTGCGCTGGCATCTAAGACTCAAAGCTCGACGAATGATATTAGTACTCTTATCGATGCACTGCAAAAAGAAGTTCAAAGTGCTTCTGGCATCATAGATAAAGGCGCTGAACGGGCACAAATGGCCGTATCTCAAACTGAGCAAGCGCTGAACTCATTGAACTCTATGGTGAGTCAGATTGAAGAAATTTCGGGCCAAGTGACCCATATCGCGGCAGCAGCAGAAGAGCAGAGCGCGGTGACTGAAGAGGTTAATCGCAATATTACAGGCATTTCTGATTCGGCTTCTGAACTTGCGCGTCTTGCGGGTGAAGCACAGCAAAGCAGTGTAGTTTTAGCAAACTTAGTGAAGCAGCAACATGAGCAGTTAGGCAAGTTAAAAACCTAGCACTCAGATATTTGTGGAATTAGCTCATTGATTTTAAATAGGCTCTTTGATTGTGTAGCTGCTTAACACTTATCAAAGAGCCTATTTTTATGGATATTTAAATAACATCGAATAGGCTAAAAATTTAAAACAGTTCAGCGAGGGGAATGTGTAAATACACGGATATTGTGTGATAACTAGCGGAGATCAGTTTTTAGATACAAAAAAGCCCATTGAATCAATGGGCTTTTTCGTTGAATCGGGTGGTGGCCCCTCACGGACTTGAACCGTGGACCTAACGATTATGAGTCGTGTGCTCTAACCAACTGAGCTAAGGGGCCGACTTAAGGTAATCGTCATTACCTGAAGCGGGAGGAAGTATACTAAGCTTAGTTACGCTTGTCACCCGTGTTTTGGCTGGAAATTCACGCAACTGATTCAATTGCTTATCTGTTAATCAACTTAAACGCTATCGTCGCTTAAATTTAATGCTTCTATGCCGTGCTTATGCAGATATTGGTGTTGAAAAGGTAATAAAAAGCCCTGCATGGGCAGGGCTTCAGATCTTACTTAGATGACTTTAGGTTTATAACGGCCTATTCATCTAGGAATGATTTTAAGATTTCTGAGCGTGAAGGGTGACGCAGTTTGCGCAGTGCCTTAGCTTCAATCTGACGAATACGTTCACGGGTCACGTCGAACTGTTTACCCACTTCTTCAAGTGTGTGGTCAGTGTTCATATCGATACCAAAACGCATACGCAGTACTTTCGCTTCACGGGCGGTTAGACCTGCTAACACTTCGTGAGTGGCGTTTTTCAAGCTTTCGCTGGTCGCAGAATCCAGTGGTAATTCGAGGGTTGTATCCTCGATAAAATCACCTAAATGCGAATCTTCATCGTCACCGATTGGGGTTTCCATGGAGATAGGTTCTTTAGCTATTTTCAGTACCTTACGGATCTTATCTTCCGGCATCATCATACGCTCAGCCAGTTCTTCAGGTGAAGGCTCACGGCCCATTTCCTGTAGCATTTGGCGAGAGATACGGTTCAGCTTGTTGATCGTTTCGATCATGTGTACTGGAATACGAATTGTGCGCGCTTGGTCGGCGATAGAACGGGTAATCGCCTGACGGATCCACCAAGTTGCATAGGTCGAAAATTTGTAACCACGACGGTATTCGAATTTATCCACGGCTTTCATTAAGCCAATGTTACCTTCTTGGATTAAGTCCAAGAATTGCAGACCACGGTTGGTGTATTTCTTCGCGATAGAAATTACCAGACGTAAGTTCGCTTCAACCATTTCTTTCTTCGCACGGCGTGCTTTGGCTTCACCGATTGACATACGACGGTTGATGTCTTTTATGGCAGAAATCGCTAAGCCAGTTTCTTCTTCTACTGCTGCAAGTTTACTGCGACAACGAATGACGTCATCTTCAACCATTCTTAGGCCTTCGGCATAAGGCTTCGTTGAGGCTTTCTCAGTGTTGAACCAATCGAGGTTGGTTTCGTTGCCAGTGAAGAATTTGACGAAGTTTTTCTTCGGCATTTTGGCTTGTTCAACGCACAGTTTTAATACTAAACGTTCTTGAACACGCACGCGGTCCATCATAGTGCGCATGCTTTTGACTAAACGGTCAAACTGCTTAGGCACTAAGCGGAATTCTTTGAAAATTTCGCCGATTTCGAAGAGGGCTTTTACCGATTCTGGGTGTTCACGGCCCTTAGCTTCGATAATTTTCAGTGCGCTTTCGTAAGCGGCTCTGAGTTGACCGAATCTTTCACGAGCTTCTTCAGGATCAGGCCCTTTGTTGCCTTCTTCTTCATCTTCGCTGTCATCGTCATCCTCTTCGTCATCTTCATCGTCCAGTTCTTCCTCAGATAATTCTGAGCCGATGTGAGTGGCGGTCGGGGCGACGTCATCTTCGTCCGGGTTTACAAATCCAGAGATAATATCAGATAAGCGCAGTTCGTCGGCTTCAAATTGGTCGAATTGCTCAAGGATCATAGCGATCGCTTGTGGGTATTCGGCGACTGAACTTTGAACTGTGTTGATGCCTTCTTCGATGCGTTTGGCGATAACAATTTCGCCTTCGCGGGTCAGAAGCTCAACGGTACCCATTTCACGCATGTACATGCGTACGGGATCGGTTGTGCGGCCAAGTTCGCTTTCTACTGTTGCCAGTGCTGCGGCGGCTTCTTCTGCTGCATCTTCGTCTGTGTTGTCTTCCGACATCATCATGTCATCGGCATCGGGGGCTTCTTCGAACACCCGGATACCCATGTCATTTATCATCTGGATAATATCTTCGATCTGGTCAGAATCGACCATGTCTGCAGGTAAGTGATCGTTCACTTCTGCATAGGTTAAGTAACCTTGCTCTTTACCTTTGGCAAGCAACAGCTTAAGTTGCGACTGCGGAGTATGATCCATAGATATCATCCAAGTTGGGAAACTGTTACAACGACGGACACTTAGCATAAGCCAAGTGCCGCGCAAATCGTCAATTATAGCCGTGTGCACATGTCTGTGCTAGTCACTGGGGTAGCGAATGAGGACATTTTTGCCTCAGTTTAACCCTTTCATGACTGAGATCAGCTTCGAGAGCTGCATCTTCTCTTCTTTTGTATGAGTCTGCTTTAGACTCAATTCCTGATATCGTTGTTCAATATATTGATTGTTCAACCAAACCAGGGTTTGTTTAAACTTTTCGAGCAAGTTTTCATCCGCCACTTGATGGTCCCATTGGGCCAATTTATGGAGAGTGCCGCTGTAGGGGTGCTCTCTGAATTGTTCAAGTAGTTGTGCGCTGTTTAACGTTTGCTCTCGAGTCATCTCCAATAACAGTGGCAGCAATTCTATGCCTGGCATCTGCAAGTGGGCGAGTGCGGGTTGTGGGGGTAAACCCATACCCAGTTTAGGATGTTGTACTAACAGTGCGATGGCGAGTCGCAATGGTGTACCGCGTCCTTTTAATCCTTTACTTGCCATTGGTTTAGCTTGTTTCACGCTAAAGCCTAGCTTCTTTTTCATATCTTCTGAGCTGTTCATTCCTAACTTGTGAGCTAAGTTCTCAAGCAGTAAATTTTGCAGCACAGTGTCTTGAATTTTTTCAATTAAGATAAAAGCTTGTTTCGCTAAGTTGCCTTTATCTGTACCGTATTTTGTCGCTAACGTGTCAAATAGAAACTCGGGTAGTGCAATGGCAGAGTCCATTAAGGTTTCAAATGCATCTTTACCAATTTTACGAACCATAGAATCAGGATCTTCGGCCTGAGGCAGGAACATAAATCGCACTTGATCGCCCGGCTTTAATAATGGCAATGCTGTTTCTAAGGCGCGCCATGCCGCTTCAGTACCTGCTCTGTCGCCGTCGTAACAGCAAATCACTTCTTTAGCGCTGCGCAGCAAAAGCTGAAATTGCTCTGCTGTGGTCGAGGTGCCTAATGATGCGACAGCATAATCGACGCCAAATTGCGCCAATGCCACCACATCCATATAGCCTTCAACGATCAGTACTTTGTCTGGATCGCGATAGCGCTGCTTTAGTTCATAGAGACCATAAAGCTCATTGCCCTTATGAAATATGGGCGTTTCTGGAGAATTCAAGTATTTGGGTGTGCCATCACCTAAAACTCTGCCACCAAAACCAATGACTCGTCCGCGCCTGTCGCGGATAGGAAACATGAGGCGGTCACGAAATCTGTCGTAACGTTTCCCACTGTCGTTGCTAATTAACATCCCCGCAGTCAATAACTTATCCTGCGCATCTTGATTCTGACGATAGCGGCCCAATAAGCCATCCCAACCGTCTGGCGCAAAGCCAATACCAAAATGTTTTACTACATCATCGGATAAACCGCGATAGGCAAGATAATCGATAACTTTTTGTTTATCTTGGTGTTGTCTAAGTTGGTTTTGAAAGTAAAGGCTCGCTTCTTCCATGAGTTGATATAAGTCACGGCTTAAACCGTCATCATGTCGTTTGCCTGTGCCTTGTTCTCTAGGAACCTCTAATCCAAGCTGACCCGCCAAATCTTCAATGGCATCAATAAAATCGAGTCGGTCATACTCCATCACAAAATCGATGGCGTTGCCGTGAGCACCGCAGCCAAAGCAATGATAGAACTGTTTATCACGGCTGACGGTAAACGAAGGTGATTTTTCGCTATGAAAAGGACAACAGGCCGAGTAGTTCTTACCCGCCTTTTTCAAGGGCACCTTACGATCGATAAGTTCGACTATGTCAGTGCGAGCGATTAGCTCATTGATAAAATCACGAGGTATTGCCATTGAGTGCTTAAAATCCCGCCTTGCGCGAATTTAAACAAACAAGCCGCGCATAGGCACGGCTTGTTCATACAGTGAAACGCTAATTATTGCAATTTAGCACGGATCATAGCGCCGATAGCGCCCATGTCTGCACGTCCTTGCACTTTAGATTTCAATGCTCCCATTACTTTGCCCATATCCGCCATGGCGGATGCACCTACTTCTACAATAGTTGCATCGATGAGCGCCGCGATTTCCGCCTCTGTAAGAGGGGTAGGCAGGAAAGCTTCAATAACTTGAATCTCTGCTGCTTCCACGTCGGCCAACTCGTTACGACCCGCTGCTTCAAATTGAGCAATCGAGTCACGACGTTGTTTCACCATTTTGGTTAAGACCGCTATAACCTGTTCATCAGTCAGAGATTCGCGGGTATCCACTTCAATCTGCTTGATGGCGGCTAATGCCATACGAATAGTGCTCAAGCGCGCCTTCTCTTTGGCGATCATGGCCTGTTTCATATGGTCTTTTAGCTGATCAATTAGGCTCATATGAGATTAATATAAACGTACGCGACGTGCGTTTTCGCGAGAAAGCTTCTTAGCTAAACGTTTAACTGCAGCTGCTTTTGCGCGCTTACGTGCAGTAGTTGGCTTCTCGTAGAATTCACGAGCACGCACGTCGGCTAAAATACCAGCTTTTTCACAAGAGCGCTTGAAACGACGCAGAGCTACGTCGAATGGTTCGTTTTCACGTACTTTAATAATTGGCATACGCCATCACCCCTTAGGTGTAGGTTGTTCTGGTTCAATTGCTCGAACCAAGTCTATTTAAAATGGTGCGGAATTTTATACCGAGACACCTAGGCTTGTAAAGCCCTAAAACTGAGCTCAGTCCTATAGTGGACTCAATATGGCCTGCGCGACTGGAGTAATCGAGCGCTTGCAGGTAGAATTGGCGCCCTTTAGTTAGCAATTGATGAGACACCATGCGGGTTTTAGGTATTGAAACATCCTGTGACGAGACAGGTATCGCCGTCTATGACGATGAACTGGGCTTATTATCGCACACTTTATACAGTCAGGTTAAGCTGCATGCTGACTATGGTGGTGTGGTGCCTGAGTTGGCGTCGCGTGACCATGTACGCAAAATTGTGCCGCTTATTCGTCAAGCGCTGAAAGATGCGAATACTGAAATTGCTGATCTCGATGGGATTGCCTATACCAAGGGCCCAGGTTTGATTGGTGCTTTGCTTGTTGGCGCCTGCGTGGGGCGGTCACTGGCGTTTGCTTGGGACAAGCCTGCTATTGGTGTGCATCATATGGAAGGACATCTACTGGCGCCTATGCTTGAAGATGACGCGCCCGAGTTCCCATTTGTGGCCTTATTGGTCTCTGGTGGCCATTCTATGTTGGTTAAAGTCGATGGAATTGGCCGCTATGAAGTATTAGGCGAGTCTGTTGATGATGCTGCGGGTGAAGCGTTTGATAAAACAGCTAAGTTAATGGGCTTGGATTACCCCGGCGGTCCGCGTTTAGCAAAGCTTGCTGCTAAAGGTTTACCAGCAGGTTATAAGTTTCCGCGGCCTATGACCGATAGGCCTGGACTCGATTTTAGCTTTTCGGGTCTAAAAACCTTTACCGCTAATACCATTGCTGCCGAACCTAAGGATGAACAGACTCGAGCCAATATTGCGCGTGCTTTTGAAGAAGCTGTGGTTGATACGCTAGCGATTAAATGTCGCCGTGCATTGAAGCAAACAGGCTATAACCGCTTAGTGATCGCTGGTGGCGTGAGTGCGAATACGCGCTTAAGAGAAACCTTGGCTGAAATGATGAGCTCGCTTGGTGGACAAGTATTTTATCCCCGTGGTGAGTTTTGTACCGATAACGGCGCCATGATTGCCTTTGCAGGATTGCAGCGTTTAAAAGCGGGGCAGCACGAAGATTTGGCGGTAAAAGGTCAGCCAAGATGGCCGTTAGATACCTTGCCACCGGTGGCGTAAAACGCCTTTGATGTTGATAGGTTATGTTGAGACAAAAAACTGCGCTTATAGCGCAGTTTTTTATTGGGATAATGTTGTCACATTAAGATTTTTTAGGCGTTTTTTTACGTGAAACTTTGGACTCTTCACCTTTAAGTAGCCGTTGGATATTGTCTTTATGACGAATAATGATAAGCGTCGATAGCATGGCAACGGGAATGGTAAATCTGTCGTCTAACCACCAAGTATAAAGTGGTGCAAGTAAGGCGGTCAGAATGGCTGCAAGGGACGAGTAGCGGCTAATTAAGAGTAGGACTATCCAAGATGCCATTAAGCAAATGGCTAAATCATCGCCAATGGGAGCCATAGCACCAAAAGCTGTTGCGACACCTTTCCCCCCCTTAAATCCAAAAAATATGGGATAAATATGCCCAAGGCAGGCGGCGATAGCGATAAGTCCGAGTGAGACTGCATCTATGCCCATCAGATAGGCTAAATAAGATGGTAGGGCGCCTTTGAGCATGTCAAAAAACAACACCATGGCAGCCGAACTCGCGCCGCCAATTCGCAGTACATTGGTGGCTCCCGGATTACCTGAACCCTGTAATCTTGGATCGGGTAAACCCCTCATTCTACAAACCAGCACAGCACTCGAGATTGAACCTGCCAAATAGGCGGCCAAAATCATCAAAAGTGTCAGTGTTAATGGACTCACATTGGTTTCCTTACGCGTCTTAAGGTATTATCGCGCAACAATTTAAAAAGCTGACTCAGTTGTCAATCCCGCTATAGGTTTGTGGAATAACTCGCCCATTTGAGGTTGAGATATTTTCTGAATGAGCAAATCCTTTTAGGGCGTTATCCTACTGTGGATTGGCTCGAGTAGAAAGCAAATTAGTTATCTGTCAGAAGATTGCGGATTATACAGCTAGGATCGCTTTTAGCTTATCAGACCTCATAGTAGTAAGTTAGTTGGAGAAAGCATGGATAAAGTACTTATACGGCAATTACGCGTTGATACTGTGATTGGTGTCTATGAGTGGGAAAAGACAATCCATCAAAGCCTGTTGCTAGATTTAGATATGGCGTGGGATAACAAACCTGCCGCCGCGACAGACGATTATCAATATGCGCTTTGCTATGAGACAGTTTCCAATCGATTAACAGAACTTATTACTGAGCATCCAATCGAGTTAATCGAAACGGTTGCCGAGCGCGTAGCGGATTGTTTACTTCAAGAATTTAACGTGACTTGGGTGAAAGTTGTCGTGATGAAGCCGGGGGCAGTAGCCACTGCCGCGTCTGTTGGCGTTGAGATAGAGCGTTCACGTTAGATAAGAGTTTGATCAACTCGACTGTTGATTAAGAAATCATGTTTATCTTCAGATAAATTGGACATTGCATGGCACGTATTTATATCAGTCTAGGTAGTAATATCGAGCCTGAACAACATCTGCAAGCGGGATTAATATCGCTGCGAGCGTGTTTTGGGCCACTGCGTCTCTCATCTATGTATGAAAGTGAAGCGGTAGGTTTTAGTGGCACTAACTTTTTGAATATGGTTGCTAGTGCTGAAACTGATCTTAATATCGCGGCGGTAGTTGCGCAGTTTAAGCAAATCGAGCAGAATCACGGCCGGCTTGTCGGGGCGAAGAAATTTAGCCCAAGAACTTTAGATTTAGACCTGCTGCTTTATGACTATGTGGTATGTGAAACGCCCGTTGCGCTCCCCCGTGCAGAGATAGTTAATAATGCCTTTGTGCTATGGCCATTAGCCGAGTTAGCGCCGGAATTGATTCATCCCGTGGTTGATAAAAGCTATGCCAGTTTGTGGCAAGAGTATGATAAAGAGTCACAGCGACTTTGGCCTGTGATGTTTGAATGGCCCCAAGGGCTGACGTTTTAATTTATTGATAGGATTGTCATGGATACGTTTCAGGTCATTATTTTAGCGCTTATTCAAGGGCTAACTGAGTTTTTACCTATTTCTAGTTCTGCCCACTTAATTCTGCCTGCTCAGCTTTTAGGCTGGGAAGATCAAGGTTTGTCATTCGACGTGGCGGTGAATACGGGGTCGTTATTTGCTGTGGTGATTTATTTTAGACACGAGTTATGGACTATGTTTAATGCTTGGGTTGCAAGCATTTTTAAAGGTCAGCAATCCGAAGACAGCAAGCTGGCATGGTGGATTATTCTGGCGACGTTACCCGCTGTATTTTTTGGTTTTATGGCTAAGGATTTTATTGCAACTCACCTGCGTAATACAGAGGTTATTGCGGTTACGACAGTCGTTTTTGGTTTATTGTTGTGGTGGGCGGATAAGATGTCGCGCCGCGATTTAACAATCTATCAGACTGGATGGCGCAAAGCTTTGTTAATTGGTTTCGCGCAGGCGCTTGCTTTAATCCCTGGAACTTCACGTTCTGGCGCCACTATGACAGCGGCGCTAATGCTAGGTTTGAGTCGAGATGCTGCGGCTCGTTTTTCATTCTTAATGTCAGTGCCTGTGAGCTTAGGCGCGGCAATTTTAGTGGGTAAAGATTTGGCGGAAAGCGCGCTGCCAATTGATTATCAAGCATTGATCTTAGGCACTTTGATTTCCTTTGTTGCAGCTTATGCATGTATTCATTATTTCTTGAAAATCATCAGTCGCATGGGAATGACCCCGTTTGTTATTTACCGTTTGGCACTGGGTGCTGTGTTGTGTGGATTTATTTTTTTGTAGTCATTCCAGTTTAGTCATCATAGTGAAATTATGAATAATAGAATCGGGTCAAGTACCCGATTTTTGTTTTTGGAGCTTCCTCATTTTTCTGAAGCTTAACTTATTTTTGGAGCTTTATATGGGTCTCGAATATCAGTGTCCAACCTGCGGACTTGCGTTAAAACAACACAAAGCCTCCCAAGGTTTTTATTGTGCAAATAAGCATCACTTTGATCGAAATGAGCAAGGTTATTGGGTTTTTACTAAACCACAACGCCAAAAGCCGACAGGGGATTCGCGTGAGCAAGTTAGGGCTAAGCGTTTTCTTCTCGAATCAGGCATCTTTTCGCCTTTAATCGATAAACTGGCTGAGTTAATCACCGGCTTTATCAAGCCAGACGCTTGTTTATTGGATTATGAATGCGCTGAGGGCTTCTATTTGCGTGCTTTAGCTTCCAAGTTGGCAGAGGTCGAAAATCCGCGAAACGTCCAGTACGTGGGTGTAGCGGACGCAGAAAATGCTATTTTTGCTGCAGCAAAAGCGCAGACTCCTGGGATCTTGTGTTTAAGCTCTTCTAAAAAATTACCCTTCGCCGATAATTGTGTGGATTTTATTACTGTTATTGATAGGCCGTTAAAGGGAAAAGAGTCTGTCAGGGTATTGAAAGATGATGGGACCATGTTACTGGTTATGCCTGGGCCACGACATCTATGGCAACTCAGAGAATATATTTATTCCGACTTGGCTGAAAAACCTTTCCAAGTGAATTTACCCTCAGCATTATTGGTAAAAGAAACTCAGTCACTGCGCTTTACTTTATCAGTTACAGGTGAACAGGCATTAACGTTATTGGATATGGCACCCTATGCGTGGCGTGCAACTGACAAGATGAAACACGATATTCAAGCTAATCATTTTGAGTCGCTAGAAATTGACTATGTATTAGTCTTAGCACATAAACGCGTGAGTGAATCGCTATAGGTTAAAACTTGCAGTCGATGCGGTTAATTTTAAAACAATTCATAGGCTTAGCTAGATGGTTTTTTGATGTTTTAAAAGGCTATATTACTCAAGTCTATGATTCTGTTTGACGTTTTTATGTAATTTTTATGTTGGATAGGCTGAAGGTGTTATTATTTTTAACTTTAGGCCTATTTGTTCAGTGACAAATACAACCTTCTTATTGCCTTTGTTTCCCATATAGCCTCGATTTTTTTATCTATAGCTGTGCTTTAAATTAATAGCTTTCATTTCCCATGAATACATTTTTTATGATAAATGAGGCTGATTGTTAGGGATGCTTAAAAACGCAAACGAGAAGTTTAGATTAATAACGCGACTTTATTTAAAAGAGGGATAGCACTCGTTTATACAGAAGTATGCCAAGGCTAACTTTTAGGGGGGGAGGTAGGCGAATCGCCTTTAACATGCCTTTGGAAGTTTAAAATCAATTTAGCGATTTTGTATTGCCGCATTCGCTATTCTTTGCATGGCAATCTTGAATTGTAGGTATAAAAAAAGGCTTAGATTGATGTGCTTATCGCTTTCATCTTTCTTAAGCCTTTTGTCTTAACTTACTAAATAGTAAGCTAAATTACCTTTCATTACTTCTTGTAACGAGAAGCAACGTTGTCTAAACGGTCGTTTGCGCGTTTAGCTTCTGCTTGTGCGTCCATAGATGCTGCTTTTGCATCTTTAACGTCTGCAGACAGTTTGCTTTGCTCTGATTTCAGAGAACCAACATCAGCTGACAATTGATCAACTTTGTTGCCCAGAGTTGCAACGCTTTCTTCCAGAGCAGTAGTGTTCGCGCAACCACCTAGTAGGGCAGTCATTGCTAAACCAGCAATCATCAGTACTTTTTTGTTCATTGTAAAAAATCCCTTAAAATAGGTTGGATTTGAATGTTTCGTTACTTTGTAAGCGAAACTGCCTAATTATGACATAGCTATTTTAATTTGCTACGAATATTAATGTGTTTAACCACTATAGGCATATAAATTTTTTTTAAAAGCTTTTTTTCTATGTGATATCGACATTTCTAATCGTAAAAAGGGGCATTATTCACCATGCAGTGATGCACGACTTACAAATCCTTTACAAATTAATGGTTGTCCATCGGCAGTTTTGTTTGCATTTTTTGTTTAAACTGACTGACGGCTTCAACTCGATGTAAATTTAAGGCTTGTTTTATCTCTGCGCCTTGGAAACCAGTGGCAATGATGGCGGCAATATCGACATTATTGGCGACAGTGAAGCACTGAGTTAAATACTCTCCCTGAGGATATGGGATGTTTTCAAATCCTGTGCGGCCGCGCATATCTGCGGTGCAAGCTAATATAAGTTGCGTTAAGCGCTCTGGTTTACGCCAAAAGTCAGCTTTATCGAATATTTTAATGATAGTTTCGGCTCTGAGCTCGAATGCCTGATGGACGTTCTGATGTTGGTCGCTGACGAGTAACGCCAGATCGCGTGCCTCATTCGGTACTCGTAAACGTGTACAGAGGGCTTTTATGAGTGGCAAGCCTTTCTGGCCATGGCCGTGATGCTTTGGTAAATGCTCTTTTGGACTCAGTGCTTTGCCCAAATCATGTACTAGGGCGGCAAACCGAACGCTTTTATCCTCAGTCAGCAGTGCGGCTTGAGCTAGCACCATTAAGGTATGCACGCCAGTATCTATTTCAGGATGCCATTTTTCAGGTTGAGGTATGCCAAATAAGGCGTGAATTTCAGGGAATAGGACTTCGAGTGCGCCACATTGGTGAAGTACCTCAAAAAAGACCTCTGGGTGAGGTCCGCCTAAACTTTTATCAACTTCTTGCCAAACTCGCTCCGCCGTTAAAGCGCTAAGCTCATTGCTTGCGCTAATTTGACGCATCAGTGCCAGGGTTTCTGCGGCAATTTGAAATCCTAAGGCATGAAACCTTGCGGCAAAGCGGGCGACGCGTAACACTCGCAGTGGATCTTCAACGAAAGCATCCGACACATGGCGTAACAGGCGCGCGTTAATATCCTCAATACCATTAAAAGGATCATATAAGTTGCCCTTTTCATCTTGGGCGATCGCATTGATGGTTAGATCTCGGCGCAACAAATCTTGCTCTAAAGTCACATCTGGGCTGGCGTGGCAGCTAAAACCACCATAACCCAGACCAATTTTTCGTTCGGTTCGGGCTAAAGCATATTCTTGTTGATTTTTGGGGTGTAGAAATACGGGGAAATCTTTACCCACTTGGCGGTAACCCTGTTGCAGCATTTGTTCTGGTGTTGCTCCAACGACGAGGTAATCTTTATCTTTAATGGGAAGATTGAGCAGGCTGTCACGTACAGCACCGCCGACGAGATATATTTTCACAGGCAAGATTCGGCTAATGTGTCATGAACATAGCTTATCACGCTCATTAAGATGATGGATAAAGTCGTCGCGAGATATTTGCGCACTTATCTGTCACATTGATGTTGCAGATATTTTGACAATAACATTGGGACGCTTTAACGTGGGGCGTTATTTTTAAATTAGGATGATTGGTGGTATGTACAAGGCCTTTTACGGACTCAGCGATAACCCTTTTTCAATTGCACCCAATCCCCATTATTTGTTTCTGAGTGATAGGCACAGAGAGGCGTTAGCCCATTTAACCTATGGGTTAGGGGAAACGGGCGGCTTTGTGTTGTTAACAGGGGAAGTCGGCACGGGTAAAACAACAGTATCTCGCTGTTTACTTGGGCAATTGCCCGACAATACCGATACTGCTTTTATCCTTAATCCGTCGTTAACTGAGCTTGAATTACTCGCAACACTTTGTGATGAGCTTAAGATTTCCTACGGCGATAATCCTACACTCAAGCAATTGACTGATCACTTGAGCCGTTTTTTATTGGCGAATCACAGCAAAGGTCGTAATACCGTGCTCATTATCGATGAAGCACAGCATTTACGTCCTGAGGTGCTGGAGCAATTGCGTCTTCTGACTAATTTGGAGACGGACACTAAGAAGTTACTGCAGGTGATTTTAATCGGTCAGCCGGAATTACAGCTGTTATTGAAGCGCCAAGAATTGCGTCAGTTAGCCCAGCGGATCACGGCTCGTTATCATTTATTGCCGCTCAATGAAGATGAAATCGCCCTCTATGTGCTGCATCGTTTGCAAGTGGCTGGGCGGTTTGAGCCTTTATTCACCCGTAAAGCCGTTAACGTTTTGCAGAAATACAGCGGCGGCATCCCTCGATTAATTAACCTTTTATGTGAACGTTCACTGATGGCAGGCTATGCACAATCGCGGGTGCCCATCGATCATCATATGGTGCGGCAAGCCGCGGCTGAAGTATTAGGTGAAGAAGAACCGACTCAAAATAGGTATTTGTGGCCGACAGCAACCGCTGTAGCGTTATGTGTTGCGTTTGGTGTGTCTTATTGGTTATTTACTGATAAGTCAGTCAATACGGCGCCAGCGTCCAATTTGGTTACTGAGTCTGTGCCAACAAATGTGGCGTCATTAAATGCTCAAACCTTGGGTGGTGAAGGCGTCGCTGATAAGTCAGTAAAACCGACTAATCAACCAAGCGGTCAGACTTCCATTCCCGATCCTAATCAACGTCTGTTAAACGAGGCGATTAATCAGAGTCGCAATATCGATACTGCTTTTGCAGGTTTATTTAGCGTGTGGGGCAAAGTGCCCTATAAAGGCTTGACGGCTTGCCAATCGGCGGTTGAGCAAGGATTAGCTTGCTATCAACAGCAGGGTAACTGGATGTCACTGACTCGGCTTAATTATCCGGCTGTCGTGTATTTGGTTGATGACAAGCAACAAGATTTTTATGGTGCAGTGCTTGCGGTAGAGGGGGAACAATTACTGATGCAACTGGGTGAGCAACAACTTTGGGTTGATAGAGCTTGGTTTAATCAACATTTCAGTGGCACCTTCGAAATATTATGGCAAGCACCTAATTTGCCTATGATGGATATCAGTCAAAAATCGAGTCCTGGTCAATTACAGTGGTTAGAGAATGCGTTAGCCCATGTGAATGGTCGTAGCCCCCGTCGGGTTAATCAATTTGATGTGCAATTGGAAAATGATCTTAAAACCTTCCAAAGTCAGCATGGATTAAAAGCCGATGGTATTGCAGGGAATCAAACATTAGTGAGATTAAATTTGTATTTAAGTCAGCAAGGCCCACGGTTAACTGATGATGGGGCGCGCAGCTGATGTCCATTTTACTCGATGCCGTAACCCGCAATAAACAACAGCAACAATCACCGTTACCTGATGCTGTGATGACGCCAAGGGCGAATTATCCACAGCCACGTAAATCGGGTGTGCCGATAGGAAAACTGTCTTTATTAGTCGTTGCAGTTGCCGCTGGAATTGGTGTGGCTTGGGGATTAAGCGTTTGGAATAAAACTCGACTTCCCCATAGTGATACTGTGGCAGTGGCTAATGTACTGCCATCAATTTCATCATTGCCACCTTCGACTGGGATTAAAAATGAGCTTCAGTCTACCGCGGTAGGATCTGCCTCTGAGCTCCAAGTTGAGCCCAGTGCTGCTTCAGGTGTTCGGCTTGCTGGGAAAGTGGCGCTTCCTCGGACGCAGACTTTACCCGAGCTAACGGTATCTGTAGTATCAAATGCGCCTGAAATGAATGCTAGCGCGAATATAACGACCAATTCTGTTGGTATGCCGGCTCAAAGTGATAGCAATTCGGGTTTTAGTGATTCAAGCTACGCAGATTATATGTCGACGTCAGCCCAAGTCGATGCGGCAAGTCAGGAAGCGGTTGTGCCAGCAGAGACGCAAGCACAGCAGCCTATGATGTTAGGTGCTAATGCCAATGAGTCGGGTCTAGCGAGTCTTGAAGCCCTGCGTCAGCAAGTCAGTGCCGCGGCGGAAGATGTCGGTTTAGAGACCAATAAAAGTCGCGATGAAGATAAGTTAGTGGCTTCCTTTCAAAATGCATTAAAGGATGTGGAATATGTTAATGCTGCAGAGACGAATGTCACTGAAGCTAAATTAGATCCTATCCCCAAAACTGCTGTGGATGAAATTCCGAAATACGGCCAATTACCTGCAGGTCTGCAATTACAAGTGCCTGAATTTAATATCGTTGCTCATGTTTATTCCAGCGACCCCGCCCAGAGATGGCTGAATGTAGACGGTGCAGAGTTACAAGAAGGGGATATGATTGCTGGTAAGCTGAAAATTATCTCTATTCGTCCAAGGGACATAGTGTTAGATATTCAAGGAACCCAGTTTAAGGTGCCCGCAATCTAATCAGGTATTACGATAAGTCATGCTAGCGGTTATTTGTGGTAACAATGAATAAGTAGTTGATAAAAAAGGCGCACTAGGCGCCTTTTTTGATCTTAGTGAATATCAACTTAATCAAACAGTCTGTTGGCTAAGAATAGGGTCAGTGCGTAACCGACGCTGTAGCAGAGGAAAAGTGCAGGAACATATTTCAAGTAACTCACAAAAGTCAGTTCTTTCACTTTACTCATGGCTACAATACCTGATGCTGAACCGATAATCAGCAGTGAACCACCTACCCCGACGCTGTAAGTCAAGCCAAGCCATTCAGGAGTAGTCAGCACTGGATTGGCTTTTAACAATGCCGCAGTTAGCGGTACGTTATCAATTAAGGCTGAGCCCATACCCGTGACGAAGTTAGAGATGTTTGGATTAAACTGAGTATAAGCTTCAGTCAACATGTCTAAGGTGCCAATTTCTTTAAGCATACCAACGAGCAGTAAAATACCTAAGAAGAACAACAGAGTGTCGTATTCAACTTGGCGAATATACTCTAGGATCTTGATTTCTTCTTTATCACTGCGCGTGGTATGGCCAATCAGGAACATAATTGATAGACCCGTTAAGAAGGTTAACACTGGCGGGATACCAAACAATATGTTGAGTAGCATGGTCATTAAAATGGTGCAGAAGAAGACGAGGGCAATCAATACATCAACGGTTTGATAAGTATGTTTGATTGGCGTCGTGCTCACAACACCTTCGGCTTTGAGTGAGAACAGAGTTGCCAGTAAAATCACGCTCACGGCCGATGGGATAAATAACATCAGCAGTTCAGACATATGCACATGTCCAGCTAAGAAGATCATCAGTGTCGTCACATCGCCAGTGATCAGGGCTACACCGCCTGAGTTCACCGCGAAGATAATCAACACTGCCATTCTACGGCGCATTTGCTTGTCGAGTTTAAAGGTGGTTAATAAACCTAAAGACACTAAAGTCGCGGTGACGTTATCACAAAATGCTGAGAGCACGAGTGCAAATAGGGCGACTTGGATCATTAACATACGCACTGATACTTTCTGCGGAAACAGCTTTTGCACCATGATTTGGATCATACCCTTAGCATTCAAATATGCTACGAAGGTCATGGTCGACATCAGAAAGAGCCAAAGTGTGGCAATCTCGAGCAAATTTTCATTGAGCTGATGGGCAACGATTTTCTCATTAGCCGGTTCCCCTGCAGCCATAAACAGCGCTACCCAAGAGATACAACCAAAGAATAAGGTGGTTTTTGCTTTATTAAGGTGGGTCACTTCTTCGAAAATAATACTGAGCAATGCGAGCACGGCCAGTAAGATGAGAAAGGTATTTAACATAACTGCAATTCCAACTGCTGTTTTGATGTCGTAGGGCGACTTGAGTCAACCTAAAGATTGGGCATATCAAGGCTAAATTAAGCTAGCCGTGTTAGCGCGTGCGGATCAGAACATAATGGGCTAGAGAACGCAACTGTTAGCTGTAACTCAATTTAATGCTTCTTTGTGACGTCCGTCTCATGCTTTTGGGTTGCTAATTAGTTTTATATATTGGTTATTGTGATTATTGCAGCGTTATTAACTGTATTGTTTGATTTGATTACCGTGTTAAAAGTGAGATCTACGATTAAAGTCTAAGCAGTTAGTTTGCATATTCTTCAATTAATTTTTATTCAGGTCGATATTCCTGAATTGTCATGCCTATGTAGGCAGGCATTTTTAATGCTTGTCTTTTGAATGAGTGCCACTCGGAAGTAGAGTGCTCTTAGCACTCAGTCCTGCGGAATTCTGCGTCTTGAGCTTGTTTGGGTATCAATACTGGATATTGTGTTTTTGAAGTAGAGGAAAATGAGATTTATTATCCGGAATCTTTTGCTTTTAGGCTCACTCGTTTGGTTAACGTATTGTGGTAAGCAACTTATTGCGCTGGGCGTGATGGGTTGGCCTTAGCACGTTATTGAGCATATCCACTTGACCTTACAATTCATGGAGGCTGGGATAATATTTAAATCGGCTTTAGGTTCTAAAAAGTCTGATCGTTATTAAAGCGACACAAAGCTAACTAAATCGAATAAAAGCAAAGGGACGCATTGGCGTCCCTTTGTTATGTTTAAACGGCTTAAATACTAAAGCTTAGGCTTAGCTTGCCGCTTTCATGCTCGCCAATACGCGATCTGCCGCTTCTAAGGTTAAGCGCATCTCTTCTTCGCCATGAGCCATTGACAGGAAGCCAGCTTCATAGGCACTTGGCGCTAAGTAAACACCTTCATCTAGCATGCCGTGATAGAAAATACGGAACTGTTCGATATTGCATTGGGTCACTTGGTCGAAACGAGTGATCTCGGGTTGTTCTGTGAAGAAGAAACCGAACATGCCACCAACATAGTTGATCGCCATTGGAATACCGTGCTTATCCGCAGCCGCTTTAAAGCCTTCTGCAATACGTTTTGTTTTCGCGCTCAGTGCTTCGTATAGACCTTCTTCACACAGGGCTTCCATTTGTGCCAGACCCGCTGACATCGCAATGGGGTTACCCGATAACGTACCCGCTTGGTAAACCGGACCCGTAGGGGCGATAAATTGCATCACATCTTTACGGCCACCGAAAGCCCCCACTGGCATGCCGCCACCAATCACTTTACCAAGTGTGGTTAAGTCTGGTGTGACGCCGTAGTAACCTTGAGCACCACTTAGTGATACGCGAAAACCTGTCATCACTTCATCGATAATCAACAGCGCGCCAAACTCATCACACATATCACGCAGGCCTTGAAGGAAACCTGGGACAGGTGGAATGCAGTTCATGTTGCCAGCAACGGGCTCTATGATGATGCAAGAAATCTCAGTTGGATACTGTTCGAACAGGGTTCTAACTGAATCTAAATCGTTATACACAGCGGTTAAGGTGTGCTTGGCGAAATCTTCTGGAATACCGGGTGAGCTAGGTTGGCCTAACGTTAACGCGCCAGAACCGGCTTTCACTAACAGGCAATCTGCGTGGCCGTGGTAGCAGCCTTCAAATTTTAAGATCTTGTCACGATTGGTAAAACCGCGTGCCAAACGGATAGCACTCATAGTGGCTTCCGTGCCTGAACTCACCATGCGTACTTGCTCGATAGAAGGCACCATAGAGATGACTTTTTCGGCCATTAGCACTTCAAGCTCAGTTGGCGCACCAAAAGATAAGCCATTTTCTACTGCTGCTAATACAGCTGCACGGATTTTAGGATGGTTGTGGCCGAGGATCATCGGGCCCCAAGAACCGACATAGTCGATATAAGCTTTACCATCGGCATCGTAAATATAAGCGCCGTTAGCTTTTTCAATAAACAGGGGCGAACCGCCTACACCATTAAATGCACGAACCGGAGAGTTAACGCCGCCGGGGATGGTTTTTTTAGCCTGTTCAAATAGCGCTTCGGAACGGGTCATGTTTAGTCCTTAAAGTCTGTAGCCAATTAGCGATCGGCTTTACGTGAATACCAATTAACCGGACACTCATATTTTTCGAGTTGATTATCAACGCCGAGTGTCAATGCAAACAAAGCCATGCGAATTAACAGCCCATTATCCGCCTGTCTGAAGATAGCAAGATTGGGATGGCTATTTAAATCATTATCTAACTCATTGGCTTGCGCCCGTGAATCCCTTGGAAGCGGGTGCATAATGACTGTGTTAGATTTGCAATGCTGAGTGTAAATACTGCGATTTAAGCGGAACTTGCCGCGATACTTATTTGCTTCTTCCTGTGAAGGGAAGCGCTCTTCCTGAATGCGAGTGAGATACAAAATATCTGCTTTATCTAAATGGCCTTCAAGTTGGTCGGTTATTTTGATGCTATGGCCAGCATTTTCAATGTCGGAGATCACATAATCAGGCATAGCTAATTCAGCAGGTGAAATCAGTGTGAAACTGATGTTCTTATACATGCAGAGTAAGCGCGACAGTGAATGCACAGTACGGCCAAATTTTAAGTCGCCGACCATAGCGATGTGCATGCCATCGATACCGCGGCCAGCACACTTGAGTTCTTTTTGGATAGTATATAAGTCGAGCAAGGCTTGGGTCGGATGCTCGTTCGAACCATCGCCGCCGTTGATCACTGGGACGCGGCTGCCTTCTGCAAACTCTTTTACCGAGTAAGAGTCTGGATGGCGCATGGCAATGACATCAGAATAGGTGGATAACACCCGCGCGGTATCGTACAGGGATTCACCTTTAGATAAAGACGATGAAGCCATGCCTGTGGTTTCACGTACATGGCCGCCGAGCAAGTTAAAGGCACAGCCAAAACTCACGCGGGTACGGGTACTCGGTTCGAAAAACAGGTTACCTAAAATGGCGCCATCGAGCACATTATTGCGCTTCTCTCGAAGTGCATAGGGCATCATGCGGCTAGCGACATTAAAAATAGTTTGGATTGAGTCAAGATCTAACTGGTTTACGGAGAGGATATGGGATCCTTCGAACTGATTCATCAGCCTGTTTTCCAATTTGCTAGGGGGCATTTTAAGCTGCGGTATCGCGCTTATCTGCCCTGATGTTATGTAGGGTGGCTGAGGCGCGATTGTAGCAGAAGCACTGGGGCAACGAAATAGCCACATTACCACTGTGTTAGATTTTTGCGATGAAGCCCAAAGCTTTTAATCTGCCGCCTCAGGTTTTGAAGCGATATTAGGCTTGGCCTGAACGAATCTCCTGTTGTAGGTTCGACCAACTGATCACTCCAACCACATTGTCTGGTGTATCTTGATAGATAAACACCTCACCGCAGCGTTTGGGTGACAATAGTGAATAGACTTCATTGAGGGTGGTGCTGTCGCTTAGCCCTTGCATGGGATGGCGTGATAGCGTGGTACTGTCATCATAGGATTGCATTTCAAGACTAAGCATTTCGATAATGCCATCGGCATTGCGGACTAGCACAGGGCGACCTTCGGCGCGTTTTAGCACTTCGAGTAACAATTCATCGTTGTTATTGACGATAACAAAGCGTTTATCCATTAAGGCTCGCACGCCTTTTTTCTGCAGTGCTAAATTCACGGGGGCGACCTTATAACCTAGTCCCATAATTTCTAATTGCTTAAAGAAAATGGAGTCGGTCTTAAAACCCTGATAAGCAATTAAAAAAGCCGGAATTGTTACAAACATTGCCGGTAAAATAATGCTGGCGTCATTAGTCATTTCTAACAGGGCGACTAAGGCGGCCAGCGGCGCGCTTAAACACACGCCCATCATGGCTGTCATGCCGATTACAGTGTAAAGCCCTACATAAGGGGCGATGGAGGGGAATAAGATAGCGCTGATCAGCGCCAAAATCGCCCCGAGCAGCGCGCCGATACCATAAAGTGGACCAATCAAACCACCGGGTATACCTAAGCCAATCGCCGCAATAGTGGCGATGGTTTTGGCAAATAACAGGGCGATTAACAGCAATAGGCTTGGATGTTGGCTAATGGCTTCGCCAATTGCGAGATCGCCAGTACCAAGGGCTTGTGGCAATACTAGACCTATTAAGGTGGTGACGCTGCCCGCCAGTAATAGTCGGTAAATCAGTGGCCAGTTTTGCCCCGTCGCGGTGACTTTTAAGAGTGAGTAATTAAACAGCGCCGCGGCGCAGCCCAATACCACGCCGCCGATGGCGAGAATAGGGTAATGGTCTAAGGGAATATGGATCACTTGAATACGGTCAAATTCGTGCACATTACCAAACACCAGTTGGCTTGAAACTGCGCCACAAATTGCTGATAGCATAATCGGGAAAAAGTAATGGATTTTATATTCACGGACTATCACTTCGAGTACAAAAATCACCGCCGCTAAGGGCGCGTTAAAAGTGGCGGCAATCCCTGCGGCAATGCCACTGGCACACATGATGCGTACGCTATTATCGGGAAGATTGAATTTTTCAGCGAGAAAACTGGCGCTGACAGCACCCAGATGAATGGCAGGACCTTCACGGCCGACTGAGAAATTTGTGCCTAGGGCAAAGAGTGCTTGAAAAAATTGCCCAGCGGCGGATTGTAGGGGGATTTTACCATAATGCAGTTTAACTCTATGTAACACATAGGCTATTCCCATACGTTTGTAGCGTTTGGAGCCCAACTTCGCCACTATCCAAATTAATATTGCGCCTAAAAGGGGTAACAGGGCTCGCCAGTCGGCGACGTTCCCCGTAAAATCCAGCGCCTGTATTTGGGTGTAATGATTAGCCCAAACGAGCAAGAGTCGAAACAGTAAGATCACACAGGATGCAAAAATAGCAAATAACAGTGCCAGTATGCACAGCTGTGCACTGATGCGGGCTTGAGATAAATGGTCACGTAGCTCATTGGTTAAATACTTTTTGGCTGTGACTATGGCATGTTGGATAGCGACTTTATTTATCGTTAATTGCACTACATTGGCCTGAGTTGTATTGTATCGAACTCGTTCTTGAGTTGATTGTATTTTATATAAGGGGCTGTTACCTAATGCCAAATTATCATCGTTGGCTAGATCGGCTGCAAGTGATGGATCTCAAGTATCGTCCATCTTCAGTATATTTATCGCTTTTAGTGTTAGTTTCTATTCTTTTTGGGGCTTGGATAAGTTTTCTGCTATTAAGCAGCGATGAGCCTGTTGTTAAGCATATCAGCAGCAAGACTCAACGCTTGACCGCTGAGTTAGAGGCACAGACCCAACTACTTGCAACCCGAAATTTAGAGCTGTCCGTCGAGCGAGAGGCTAATACCCAAATGCAAGAAATGTTTGGCCAGCAAATGAAAAAGCAAAAAGAATTGGAGCATGAGCTGGCGTTTTACCGCAGCATTATGACCCCGGATGATAATGCTGAAGGCGTCGCTATTCACGGACTTGAAATGACGCCGGGCGCTTTGGCCGATGAATATCATCTCAAGTTGGTGTTGACTCAGTTGCAAAAGCGTAAGCAAGCTATTCAAGGCCGAACAGAATTGACGCTCATTGGTGTGCAAGATGGCAAATCTGTTAGCTTGAGTGTGAACAAACTCACGGGTTCTAAGTTGGAATTTGATTTTCGCTATTTTCAAGTCATAGATACCAAGGTCACTGTTCCTGCTGGCTTTAATTTACAACAAGTGAAAGTCAAAGTGCTGGTGCCTTCGAGCCGCTGGACTAAGAATTCGCAGACCGAACATGTCTATAGTGCCCCTGAGTTATTACAGGGTGAAAAAGAACCACGGGTAATACTTGAACAAAACAGTCAGGTAAAGGATAATTTGCCCCAGAAAACTGATGTAAGAGGTAGTAATGACTGATCAAGCTGATACAGCAATGCCAATCCAATTTACCGATGCGGCAGCCGCTAAGGTGAAAGGTTTGCTGGAAGAAGAGCAAAATCCTGCACTTAAGCTACGAGTCTATGTGACTGGTGGTGGTTGTTCTGGATTTCAGTACGGCTTTACCTTTGATGAAAAGGTTAATGACGGCGATTTTACGATAGAAAAACAAGGCGTTCTCTTGGTTGTCGATCCTATGAGCCTACAATATTTAGTCGGTGGTGAAGTGGATTACACTTCAGGACTGGAAGGTTCTCGCTTCTTCGTGAAAAACCCTAACGCAACCACAACTTGTGGCTGTGGTGCCAGTTTCTCTGTGTAAAAATTTTTTCTGTTTAATGATGACTAACTTTGCATCTTTTTAGGCGTGGAGTGAGATCAAAAAAGCCGTCGCAATGACGGCTTTTTGTTGGGCTAAATTTATTTTCTACAAGAGCTTAGCTCATGATGTTCAGGTTAAGCTTAGGCTTAAACCATGCCTTTACCTTTTTATCAAAGGCTATCCAAACTTGCAGCAATGACAAGACGATCAAAGCGATAAAAATTATATAGTCAGGCAGTTTTCCCTGCCATTCACCTAAGTACACTGTCGTTGGACCTACCACTAAGTTGCCCGGATCGTACATGATCACTGGCAGCATGCTAATCAATCCAAGCTGCACGACTGTGTAGCCGCGCAGCATGATAAGCCCTGCTTTTTGCCGACCGATAATGGCAATCACCATCAGGAGGGTTAGCAGACAAAATAACACCCCTTGTTTAGCGATTAAGCCACTCACTGACGCAACAACATACACTAGCAATAGGGCAATGAGTCGTTTCGGAAAGTGCTGACTAAGGGCTGTACTTGCCTCTGGTGTCGGTATCGCCGATTTTTGCTCGCTCATAGGCATTCTCGTTTAGCGATAGCGATTAGTGGCTTTGCTTAGGCGCTAATCTTTGATCTAACTCATAAGGTGGGATTACCACACCTAAATCATCTAATACTGGGAATACGGCGACAAAGAGGTCGTCATCTTCCATGCCTGGCACCCATCTTTCGTGAAATTCGTCGAGTGGAATCGCTAACGTTTGGCAATCACTCCATTCATCCACAGCCCAAGAATCAGCGGCTTCTTCGGTTGGCCACATTGGGATGCAATCTTCTTCTTCAGTGGTTAACATCACGCAACCGTCTTGATCTTGTAATGTCCAAAGTATTTTGTGTTCTTTAACTTGTTCAACGAGGTAATCGTAACGGGCTTCTGGCGTCATTGCTGCTGTCTCAGCGAGGTTTTTAACAGTCTTGCTCATGAAAAATATCTCTTTTGCTTGGATAGGGCGAAGCCTGTTGTGTATTTAGTCGCACAGCAAAATTCGCCAGTTGGCTAAATGGTAACATTAGAGCGGGATTAGAAAAAGAACAACAGCGCCAAGAGAGCGCTGTTGTGTTAGATCTTCGGCTTTTATTCTGCCGCGCGGAAGTAGCGATAGATAAAGCCCGCCAAAATAGCGCCGACAATCGGTGCTACCCAGAACAACCAGAGTTGTGATACCGCCCAGTCACCGACAAACAGTGCAGGGCCTGTGCTACGCGCTGGGTTCACCGAAGTATTGGACACAGGAATACTAATAAGGTGAATTAGGGTTAAACCTAACCCTATGGCAATTGGGGCAAATCCTTTAGGCGCTCGCTCATCGGTGGCGCCTAAAATAATAATCAAGAAGAACAGTGTCATAACGATTTCACAAATCATCACCGACAGCATGCTATAGCCACCCGGTGAGTGCTCACCAAAACCGTTAGAGGCAAATCCGCCCGCGAGTGAAAATCCCTCTTGTCCTGAAGCGATGAGATACAAGATGCCAGCGCCCACAATTCCACCCGCGACTTGGGCTACGATATAGGGCAATAATTCTGCTGCCGGAAAACGTCCCCCAGCCCAAAGGCCGAATGACACTGCAGGGTTGAGATGACAACCTGAAATATGGCCAATCGCAAAGGCCATAGTTAATACGGTTAATCCAAAAGCTAAAGCGACGCCGAGTAAGCCTATGCCTACTTCTGGAAATGCGGCGGCGAGTACAGCACTACCACACCCTCCAAGGACTAACCACAAGGTGCCGAGAAATTCTGCCGCCATTTTTTGTGACATGTTCATTGTTTGATTTCCTATTCTTTTAAAGACGCTTGCTTGTTAATCAGTGCGTCTTTATTCCTAATTTACCTGCCTATTAACGGATCTTGTCTGAGTGAGCAAAATCGCGCTGTAGACACGAGTTCCCTTAAAACCAGTTTCTTATTGGACGCCTATGAGGCTATTCCTAAGTGTTTGAGCTGTTTAGAGCAATATCCTGTATCCGTTTTTACTATAGTGAGACTTGATTAAGCTTCAGTGACGAAACTTTTTTACTCATGCTTCTGTCACTAAATGCTTCAGTAATTAAGAATAGATGGCTTTAAAATAGCTGCTGATTTTCTTGAGAAATTTAGGCAGGAAGAGGGGAAAAGATTAGTTTGTCTTTTAAAGACAACAAGAGCTTCATGTAGAAGCTCTTGTTTAGGTTATCGCTTTAGTATTTTGCGAAGGCCAATTACTTAGCGCTAAATCGTCCGCCGAGTACTGCTTCGCGGGAGGCGCCTGTTACTGCAGGGAGATTAGCGGGTAAACCTAAGTGATTGCGCATGGCGAGCCAGGCAAAGGCGATGCCTTCTGCCCACTTAGGATCGACGCCAAGGGCCGAGGTAGTATCCAGCTTATAACCTGGTAATAAGGCTGCAAGACGCTGCATCAGTTGACCATTAAATGCACCGCCGCCACAGACGAATAATTCTCCTTCATTGGATAGTTTTATAATGTCTTGGGCTATGCTGTGGCAGGTTAAATCCAATAAAGTTGATTGAATATCTTCTTCATCTAAATGATTAAAGGGCGATAATTGCTGCTCTAACCAAGCTTGGTTAAACAGTTCGCGACCAGTGCTTTTAGGGTAAGCAAGGGAAAAATACGGATGCGAAAGCAACTGAGTTAATAAGCTTTGATCAGTTTTTCCGGATGCAGCCCATTCGCCATTTTTATCGAAGGGCTCACTTTTAACCTGTTGCATCCAGGCATCAATTAAGGTGTTACCTGGTCCTGTATCAAAGCCTAAGACTTCTTCGCTATTGCCCGGCAGATAGGTGATATTGGCAATACCACCAATATTGAGAATGACACGTTTTTTACCGACTTGGGCAAAGGTTTGCTGGTGGAATGCGGGTACTAAGGGCGCGCCTTGCCCACCAAGGGCAATATCTTTGCGACGAAAATCGGCAATGACATCTATGCCTGTTTCGGTCGCAATAGTATTAGGATCGCCAATTTGTAAGGTAAAACCCACTTCGAGGTTTGGCATATGGCGCACAGTTTGACCATGGCTACCAATGGCGATGATATCTTCTTTCGCAATAGTACATTTAGCCATCAGATTATTGACTGCTAAGGCAAACAGCTGACCCACATTTCGATCTAAACGGCCGAGGCGGTTAATTTCATCTGAGCTGGGTAAGCACAGGCGCTGTAGACCTTTGAGTAAATGGCTCGGAATAGCTTCGGTATGACTGGCGATAAGCTGCGGCTGCGCGCCTGAAAAGTCGACCAATACTGCATCGACACCGTCCATGCTGGTGCCTGACATAAGTCCAATATAATAAGCGTTTTTCATTGGGAGGAATCCATCCGTCGTTATTGCATTGCCAATTGCGTTTGCTTGTTTTGCGAAAGTGTAGTCATCAATTGCTTGCTAAGTGCATCGAATTGATTTTTTTCTTTTCTCGCAATTGATTCGGATTTCGGTAGCGTAATCGTTCTCGGGTTGCGGTGTACGCCATTGACGATAAATTCGTAATGTAAATGAGCCCCAGTGACACGGCCTGTTTTACCTAAAGTACCAATAATTTGTCCTTGCTTAACGTTGGCGCCTTTGCTGACATTACGTTTTGTGAGGTGTAGATATTTGGTGGTATAGGTATCGTTATGTTTGATAAACACATAGTTACCGTTGAATTGATTATAACCAGACTCAATAACGCGTCCACTACCCGCAGCTTTAATGGGCGTGCCAATGGCTGCGACATAGTCTACACCCCGATGGGCTTTGACTTGGCCCGTCACTGGGTGCAAACGTCTTGGGTTAAAGTTGGAGCTGACATACTTAAAATCGACCGGTGAGCGCAGGAAGGCTTTACGCATGCTAGTGCCATTTTCGGAATAATAGTTACCGTCGGTATAGCGAATGGCAGTATAGCGCTCATCTTGGTTAACAAATTCTGCAGCTAAGATATTGCCATTACGCAAAAATTCACCATCGGCATATTCTTGCTCGTAAATAATGGCGAAGCTGTCGCCTTCGCGTAAGTCTAAGGCAAAGTCGATATCCCAGCCGAATACGGTCGATAATTGTAATATCTGGTTAGCAGACATGCCTGCATCCACGGCGGCATTCCAGAAATTGCTCTTAATTTTGGCACTGGTGAAATGGTTGCGGATTTCCACATCCTTTTCGGAGATTTTTTCGTTGTATTGCTCTTGGCTTTTAGTGATGACTAGGGTTGAAATAGCATCGACTCGATAACGCACTTCAGTCAAATTACCGTTTGCATCCTTTGAAATCACAATTTCTTCGCCCGGCATTATCTTAAGCAAGTTTTGCTTGGCTAAAGGCAACTGGGTGATTTCATAAACGTCTTTGCTGGTTAAGCCAGCGCGATCAAATACCGCGGCTAAAGTATCACCATTTTTGACGTTAAAATGTTCGACATCTCTGTGAAGAGCGCTTTCGTGGGATCCTGCGGTTTGATTATTGGCTCCAGCTGCAGCGAGCGCATCGGGTGAGGATAACGGTTCAGCCGTTGTCGGAGCATTATCTGTTTGACCTTCTGGCAACTCAGGGCGTTCAGGCGAGCGAAAAGCTAAGGGCACATCATAACGGGTGTTGATTTGAGCTTGGTCATCAATGCTAGTGGTTTGTCTTGAAGCTTGCGCTTCTTCAGAAGGTAGAAGCATGGTTATCATTGTGATAACTGAAAGAATGCTAAGGAGAATTTGATGCTTTTTAGGCAACAATTTAAATAACGTTATAACCTTTCCCATTGACGCCGATACCAATAACCAGAGACTTAAATAATCCCGTTAGTGTACACACTTTCAATTGTGGTGGCTAACAAGTAACATAAGTCTCTTCATTTTATGATCATGGCCTTAGGAGTCCCTGCCGAGATGGCTGATTTAGACCAAGTATTAGCAGAAATTAGACGTGGTACCGATGAGATTTTACTCGAAGCGGATCTGCTGGAAAAACTCAAAGAAGGACGTCCACTCCGTATTAAGTTAGGTGCTGACCCTACCGCTCCGGATATCCATCTTGGACACACAGTAATCTTGAATAAATTAAGATTATTCCAAGAGTTAGGTCATGAAGTCATTTTTTTGATTGGTGACTTTACTGGTATGGTGGGGGACCCAAGTGGTAAAAATAGCACACGTCCGCCGCTCACCCGTGAACAAGTTTTAGCGAACGCAGAAACCTATAAAGAACAGGTTTACAAGATCCTCGATCCTGCTAAGACTCGTATCGAATTCAACTCAAGCTGGTTAGAGCCATTGGGCGCCGCTGGTATGATCCGTCTCGCGTCTAAGCAAACTGTGGCTCGTATGATGGAGCGCGATGACTTTAAGAAGCGATATGCCTCAGGTCAGTCGATTGCGATTCATGAGTTTATGTATCCTTTACTTCAGGGCTATGACTCAGTTGCGCTACAGGCCGATGTTGAGCTGGGTGGTACAGATCAAAAGTTTAACCTGTTAATGGGCCGTGAACTGCAAAAAGCCGAAGGTCAAAAGCCACAAGCTGTGATCATGATGCCGCTGCTCGAAGGTTTAGACGGCGTGAAGAAAATGTCTAAATCGGCGCATAACTATATTGGCGTAAGCGAACCTGCCAACGAAATGTTTGGCAAGCTGATGTCAATTTCGGACGACTTGATGTGGCGCTACTTTGAGCTGTTATCATTCCGCCCATTGGCTGAAATTGAACTGTTTAAGCAAGACGTGGCGAATGGGTCTAATCCACGTGACACTAAAATTGCCTTAGCTAAGGAAATTATCACACGTTTCCATGATGCAGCGTCTGCCGAAAGTGCGCATCAAGCCTTTGTCGATCGTTCTAAGGGCATGATCCCCGATGATATCGAAGAAATTGAGTTAGCTGCCGGTGAAGGTATTGCGATTGCCAATCTGTTGAAAGACGCAGACTTAGTGTCGTCGACTTCAGAGGCGATGCGGATGATCAAGCAAGGCGCGGTGAAGATGGACGGCGAAAAGCTAGAAGATAGCCGTATGACTTTGTTCGCGGGTACTGTTGCTGTATTCCAAGTCGGTAAACGTAAGTTTGCCAAAGTGACTTTGGTATAGTGACGTTGGTTTAGTTAGGTTTACGCTACAGTAAGTTTAAACGAACAAAAAGAGCGCCTTAGGGCGCTCTTTGTTTTTGAATCTTTTCATAAAACAAGATTAAGGCGCTGTGTTGGCCTCATGCTCGGCGATATTACATCTGTCGGTGCCAAAGTGTTGCCCGCCGCTGCATTTCCATGCCAATTGGGCCGAACTTACCTGCCAAAGTTTAGCGTTTTGTTTCAGTGAGATAATCAACAGCATCTGTGGATGCTGCTTGGAAAGCTCGCTCACTTGATAGGTCAAAATGCCATCTTTATTGGTTTGAGTTCGCACTAAAGTAAATTTGTTGCCTGCATATTGGCTGCTGATTTTATTGGGATCTTCCGACCAAGGCTGATGTTGCGCCTGAGCGGTACGTAGTTGTTGATTAAAATGGCTTACTGGCTGAACGGCGTAGGAAACGATAATGGGCTGTAAGGCCAGTGCTTTGGGGGCCAGTATTAAGCCATTAAGGGCGAGTAGGGCTATCAATCCAAAAAACTTCATACAAACCTCATTGAAACGAAACGGCTCAGTCAATTTTTCAAAGGTGAAATACGCAGTGGTATTGACTCATTGTTAGTT
Organism: Shewanella sp. M16; assembly: GCF_018224605.1. Taxonomy (NCBI): domain Bacteria; kingdom Pseudomonadati; phylum Pseudomonadota; class Gammaproteobacteria; order Alteromonadales; family Shewanellaceae; genus Shewanella; species Shewanella sp. M16. The sequence continues at coordinate 82,658 of NZ_JAGTUL010000007.1, forward strand.
TCGACTCGTTTTTAGGGATCAAGTTTCAAAGACGGATAAATTTTGTGACTACTGCATCGCTAATTGGTCTGACATGGTCTGGTAATCGATTAGGTCGACATGTTCCGTTACTCTGCGATTGAGCATGTCGATCTTAAGGCTTGTCACACCTGGTATCGCAACATCGATGATTTTCCCCGGTTTGCCAAATTGTTCACCTGGACCCTTGAAATGATAGTTACCTATCATCACCACTAAAGATCCTGCGTTATACATATGTTCTATGTTGAAGTTGTACTCGAGCACGCCCTCGTGGGCACGCTCAAGGAAGTCGATAATGAAGCGGCCGCCAGTGTATTTACGGTTGGCGGTTTTGTCGAAGAAGACGCTTTCGCGGTTATAGAATTTTCGCAGTGTCTTATAGTCGTGTTCAGTTAGCGCATTCATATATTTTACGGCTAACTGCTGTTCTTGTGGCATTTCACCTGAGTTGGCTTGCGCCGCTGCAGGATTGAGGGCTGGAACAAAAATGAGGCACAAAATAAAACACAATATTCGCAAACTATTCCCTCTTGGTCTTGAGATCAAAGGCCGGTAATGAAAGATGCCACTTGATGGCACTTAAGCGGATTAACAGGGCACTGGCCATCGCCAGAAACAGCGCCATTTTTTCGCCCATACCGTAGGCTAAGCTCACGGTATAGCCGATACCACCTATGATCGAAGCTGTGGCATAGACTTCTGTGCGTAAGACCATAGGAACTTGTCTACACAGTAAGTCTCGAATAATGCCTCCTCCCACGCCAGTGATCAAGCCCATTACGACGGCAATCATCCCACTCAAGCCCATATTGAGGGCCTTTTCAGCACCTATCACGGTAAAGAGGGCCAATCCAAAGGCATCTGCGACGGGTAAAATATACTCGGGTACCTTACGAGGGCGACGGACTAATAGCAAACAGACGAGCACGGTCGCGAGGATCACTATGATGTAATTCGGGTCGCGGATCCAGAACACTGGCGTTGCACCAATTAAGGCATCACGAATACTGCCACCACCGACAGCGGTAACCGAGGCGAGCACGATAACGCCAAAGGGGTCCATTCTATGGCGTCCAGCGGCAAGTGCGCCGGATAATGCAAATACAGCGGTACCCCATAAATCAAAAAAGTAGATCCACTGGCTCATTTACTCATCTCTTTGATATGGATATTTAATGCGTCAACAGAGATGCGGATTTCAATCACAGATAAAATCAGTGAATAGAGCAAGAGCAGTAGGCTAGCGCCAAAAATCACTGAGCCGGTTTTATTAAAGCCGATATAGATAAAAATCATACACAGTACGCATAGGGCAAAGCTTGACACGCCTGCTTCCTGCATTCGACGAATGATAGTAATACGCTGGCTCAGGTTCTTAATTTGATCTTTATGTACGGGTTTTTCACCATTGCTTAAATTTCGGATTAATGCGGCTAAGGCAAAAAAACGATTGGTATAAGCTAATAATAACAATGAGATAGCAGGAAATAACAACGCAGGTGTTGTTAATGAAACATGCATGTTTTCGAGCAAGATGGTCAGCCTTTAACTTCACGTTGAGATAATGCGGCATCATATCACAGGCTTTGTAACCAACGTAAACTTGCCCATAACAAGGGCAGTATAATGATAAAGCTAAACCAGATAGCACAGGCACGTGAGGTCAGCTTAATTGCAGGCGTGATGTCATCACAGGTTGGCTGCGGACCGTAGCACAATTTATCCACATTGATACGCACGCCAGCAAACTTCTGTGGTCCACCGAGCTCGATTCTCAAAATACTGGCCACGAGATTCACACTGAGAACATAACCTCGAATAGCGTGATGATTTTTAGGGGCTCTAAAAAGTTTTGCAAACGCCTTAGGCCCGCCTTGAATGGCGAGCGACAGGCTCCACAACCAAGCCGGAATCGCCAGCAAGATAATCGATACACCATTCACAGTACTGCAGAAATGTTGATACTTTGGTTGAATGGGCGGCCAGCTCAATTCGAGTTGTTTGAGCATTCGCACAGCTAGCACTAGCGGTGCTCCAGCAATAGCGAAAAAGAAAATGGTCGATGCTGTGCCGTAAATAGGCGCTGTGGCGAGTTTTTCTATGGTGGCTTTGGCTAGGCCGATTTCCGACAAACTATCGGTATCGCGCACTACCCAAGGCTGTAAAAGCTTTTTTGCGCTGGCATTGTCTCCACGTTTTAAGGCTTTAGCGATTTCATCGGCGACTTGGCTAAACCCTGCATCGGTTAAGCATAGGTAAAGCACCAAAAATTCGAAAAACCATGGAAAGGCAGCCAGTTCGAGCAAAAAGGTGATAATGGCCCAAAACGGAAACAGTAACAGCATCATAGCTAAAAAGCCTGCTGTGGCTTGTTGGCTTGGAGAGCGTTCTGGGCGATTCACTTTGGCAGCGAGTTGCTTGGCTAAATGGCTAAACCAAATAAGCGGCTGCATTTCCCGTGGTAATGGCGCTAACCGCGCCAATAACAAAGCAAAAAAAAGTACCAAAAAGCCTTCAAACAAAGCGCCATCTATCTCGACAAGTTGTTGATAAAAAGAGGTGTGCATTCGGTACTTTCCACTTAAGTGATTATTTTACTGCGCTAGGATTCAGTTGCTCAAGCAGCAACATCACCATCAGAGCCGAGTGATAACCCGCTTTGACAATATAAGAGTCGAAATCCACTGGCGAGTCATTGTTGGCGTTATCCGATAAAGAGCGGATCACCACAAATGGCACTCCAAACTGATGGCAAACTTGAGCGATTGCCGCGCCTTCCATCTCACAGGCGGCCATAGTAGGGAAGTTTTTGAGCATGGCTTGGGTGCGAACAGGATCGCAAATAAAGCTGTCGCCAGTACAAATCAAACCTTCAATTGCTTTGACTTCACCCAGTTGAGCAATCGCTTTGTTGGCAGCTTCAACTAAATGTGCGGCAGGAATAAACGCAGCAGGTTGCTGTGCCATTTGGCCAATTTCATAACCAAAGGCGGTGACATCCACATCATGGTGACGCACTTCAGAAGAAATCACGATATCGCCAATGGCCAACGAATCCACAAAACCACCGGCAGAACCAGTATTGATCACCGCATCCGGCGCATATTTTTCGATGAGTAGCGTGGTCGCAATACTTGCGGCGACTTTACCTATGCCTGAGCGAGTCACGACTACGTCTTTACCCGCGAGAGTACCAGCAATAAATTCAATACCAGCAATGGTTTGCGATGTCGCATTTGTCATGGCGGCGATCAGGTGAGCGACTTCTGGCTCCATTGCGCCAATAATTCCAATTTTCATGGGAGACCTTTTTGATTCAACACTTAAAGAGTGGGACATGGGAATGCTGGCTAATATACCACACAGTTTTATGCAGTCGTTATGGCGAGATTGGGATTGCTTGATAATCGCGGGGTAAAACGCGAGAGGGTTAACGGAAAAGTGCGCCCCTAAGATGCGCGCTTTATCTATCTATTTTATCCATCAACCGATTGCGATAAGCCACTAGTAAATGGCTGAACTCGTTTGCACGAGTCCAGCCATTGGAGTGCTTGTTAAAATGACAAGGGTAAAATGTTTTTACCTGTAAAATAAACACGTTGGCGCTTAATCTATAGCGCTTAGTCTAAGTAATTAAGAATACCTTGGGCGGCATCGCGACCTTCGGCAATGGCTGTCACGACTAAGTCAGAACCACGCACCATATCACCACCGGCAAACACTTTCGGGTTTGTGGTTTGGAATGGGTTTTCATCTAACTTACTCGCTTTGACTCGGCCCCATTGATCGAGCTCGATACCGTGTTCGGCAAACCAAGGTGCAGGGCTGGGTTGGAAACCAAAGGCGATAATAATCGCATCGGCTTCGAGCAACTGTTCGCTACCGGCAATCGCTTCTGCGCGTTGACGACCGCTGGCATCGGCCTTGCCCATGGCTGTTTCAACGCATTCAATGCCAACTACTTTGCCATCTTGGGTTTTAATCGCCACAGGTTGACGGTTAAACAGGAAGTTAACCCCTTCCTCCCGCGCATTTTGCACTTCACGACGTGAGCCTGGCATGTTTGCCTCGTCCCGGCGGTAAGCACAGACTACACTGCTGGCACCTTGTCTGACGGCTGTGCGCACACAATCCATCGCAGTATCACCACCGCCTAATACCACCACACGTTTACCTTCAAGGTTCAGGTAGGGCGTTTCAGTATTCTGGGTGCCCATTAAATGATGGGTGTTACCAATCAAATAGGGCAGGGCTTGGTATACGCCTTGGGCATCTTCACCCTCAAGGCCTGCTTTCATCGCGGTATAGGTGCCCATACCGAGGAAGACGGCATCGTATTCTTCGAGCAGTTTAGTAAATGGGATGTCCTTACCGACAGTGACACCGAGTTTGAACTCAATGCCCATGCCTTCTAATACACTGCGACGGGTCGCCATAACGGCTTTGTCGAGTTTAAAAGACGGAATACCGTAGGTGAGTAGACCACCAATTTGTGGATATTTATCAAAGACCACAGCTTTAACACCGTTGCGAGACAGAATATCCGCGCAGCCTAAACCCGCAGGACCCGCACCGACAATCGCCACTCGTTCAGGGCGTGGTGTGACTTTGCTCATATCGGGGCGCCAGCCTTGGGCAATAGCGGTATCGGTAATGTATTTTTCGACATTACCGATAGTGACAGCGCCAAAGTCGTCGTTCAGAGTACAAGCACCTTCACAGAGTCTGTCTTGTGGACAAACACGGCCGCAGATTTCGGGCAGAGTGTTGGTCTCATGTACTAAATCTGCCGCTTCCATGATGCGACCTTGTTCCGCTAGCTTGAGCCAGTTAGGAATATAATTGTGTAGCGGGCACTTCCACTCACAATAAGGATTGCCGCAATCTAAACAGCGGTCCGCTTGCTCAGCCACTTGAGGCTGGGCAAAAGGCTGATAAATCTCAATAAACTGAGTCGCACGTTTAGCCGCAGGGTGTTTAGCGGGGTCTTTACGACCCACTTCTATAAATTGAAAATCGTTACTCATGCGCCATTACCCCGCTTTTACAACTAATTCTGGGCTCGATTTCTCTAATTTGAGCAGATCGGCCACGGCAATATTTTTAGGTTTTACTAATACGAAGCAATCTAACCAGTTACCAAAATCACTTAAGATCATCTTTGCATGTTCGCTGCCCGTCTCGGCCACGTGGGCTTCAATTAGACCTTTTAAATGTTGTTGATGTATCGGTGATTCGAGTTTTTGAGTATCGACAAGCTCAGTATTCACACGGCGATTGAAGCGGCCGAATTGATCGAACACATAGGCAAAACCGCCTGTCATCCCAGCGCCGAAGTTCACCCCTGTTTTACCAAGGACAACCACAATGCCGCTGGTCATGTATTCGCAGCCGTTATCGCCAAGCCCTTCGACCACAGCAATCGCCCCAGAGTTACGGACTGCAAAACGCTCGCCCGCTTGACCTGCGGCGAAGAACTTGCCGCCCGTCGCGCCGTAAAGACACGTGTTACCGACAATGGCGCTGCGCTCACTTTGGAACGGGCTACCAATTGGCGGGTAGATGACGATTTGGCCGCCAGACATGCCTTTACCCACATAGTCGTTGGCATCGCCGCAGAGTTTTAACTCAAGGCCTGGGCTGTTCCACACGCCAAAACTTTGGCCGGCACTGCCGTTAAAGCTCAGTTTGACCGGCGCTTTGGTGCCTTTGACGCCGAGTGTGCTCGCGATATAGCCTGACAACGTCGCGCCAACGGAACGGTCGGTGTTGTTGATGCTGTAAGCTGCATCGAAACTCTCGCCCTTATCGACGGCGCTTTGGCATTCGTTTAATAAATGCTGGTTAAGCAGCCCTAAATCCGCCGGTGGATTGGTTTCTTGCCAAGTGCGTGACGAGGTTGCTGGCACCTTGGGTTGATACAAAATCGGCGATAAGTCGAGCCCTTGTTGCTTCGCGGTTTGGCCTTCGAGGGCATATAACCATTCGCTGCGACCGACGAGGTCTTCAAACTTGCTCACCCCTAAGGTCGCCATCCATTCACGAACTTCCTGTGCAACAAACTCAAAGTAAGTCATCACTCGCTCTGGCAGACCATGGTAATGGTTGTCACGCAGGTTTTTATCTTGAGTTGCTACGCCAGTTGCGCAGTTGTTCAAGTGGCAAATACGCAGGTATTTACAACCTAGGGCGATCATAGGCACAGTACCAAAACCAAAGCTTTCGGCGCCTAACAAAGCGGCTTTAATCACATCGGTACCGGTTTTTAAGCCGCCATCGACTTGCAGGCGAATTTTATGGCGTAGACCGTTTTCCACTAGCGATTGATGCACTTCGGCTAACCCTAGCTCCCATGGACTGCCCGCATATTTCACTGAGGTAATTGGGCTAGCACCTGTGCCGCCGTCATACCCTGAAATCGTGATCATGTCCGCATAGGCTTTGGCCACACCGGTGGCGATGGTGCCCACACCGGGTTCTGACACAAGTTTCACTGAAATCAGCGCTTTAGTATTGATTTGCTTCAAGTCGAAAATCAGCTGGGCTAAATCTTCGATAGAGTAAATATCGTGGTGCGGCGGCGGTGAAATTAAGGTCACACCAGGGCGTGCATGACGCAGTCCGGCGATTTCAACACTCACCTTATGGCCGGGTAACTGGCCACCTTCACCGGGTTTTGCCCCTTGGGCGACTTTAATCTGCAACACATCGGCATTAACTAAATAATGCGCCGTGACGCCAAAGCGTGCCGAGGCAATCTGTTTAATAGCAGAGTTGCGTTCAGTATTAAAGCGGCGTGCATCCTCACCACCTTCACCTGAGTTCGAGCGGCCACCTAAGCGGTTCATCGCGATAGCCAGCGCTTCATGGGCTTCAGGGCTCAAGGCGCCGATGCTCATGGCGGCGCTGTCAAAACGTGAATATAGATTTGATGCCGCTTCTACATCGGCGACATTAATCGATGTTTGCGCGCCCTTAATACCGATTAAGTCACGCAGTGTGGCCACGGGACGATTGTCGACGAGTTCGGCGAATTTTTTATAGCTCGCAAAATCTTTGTCAATCAATGACGCTTGCAAGGTGTTGACCACATCAGGGTTGAAGCAGTGATACTCACCGCCCTCAACGTATTTCAGCAGGCCACCTTGCGGTAATGGCACATGGGCACGGTAGGCCGCTTTGTGCAGAATAGCTTGGTCTTGGGCGATGTCTGCAAAGCCTGCACCCTCGATGCGGCTAATTACGCCTTTAAAACACAGTTCGATCACTTCGCTGGCAATGCCTATGGCTTCAAATTGTTGGCTGCAACGATAAGAGCCGACAGTGCTGATGCCCATTTTGGACATGATCTTACGCAAGCCTTTTTCGATGCCGTAGCGGAAGTTCAACATCAATGCCGTGGTATCGGTTAAGTCATGGCGTTTCGCCAGTTCGGAAATTGACTCATACACTAAATACGGATAAATCGCCGTGGCACCAAAGCCAAGTAATACGGCAAAGTGATGCGGATCTCGCGCCGATGCGGTTTCAACTATGATATTGGTGTCGCAGCGCAGGCTCTTATTTACCAGCATTTGCTGTACAGAACCGACCGCCATGGCCGCGGGGATCACTTGCGCTGTTTTACCTATGGCTCTATCTGAAAGAATCAACAAAGTCGTGCCGCTGCGGGCTAAACGTTCGGCTTCGGCTGTGATGCGGCGAATGGCGCTTTCTAAGCCTTCCTGTGGTTCGTAATTTAAATCGACAATATTGGCTCGATAGTAAGTGCTATCTAATCCCAGTAACTGGTTAAAATCACTGAATAATAAAATAGGTGAATTGAACATCACCCGGTAAGCATGCCCAGTCGTTTCATTGAAGAGGTTCTGTTCACGGCCAATACAAGTGGTCAACGACATGACGTGCTTTTCACGTAATGGATCTATGGGGGGATTCGTTACTTGAGCAAATTTCTGCCTAAAATAGTCATACAGGGAACGTGACTTTTTCGACAAGACCGCCATAGGTGTGTCGTCGCCCATGGAACCTGTGGCTTCTTCACCTTGCTTTGCCAATATCCAAATAACTTGTTCTAATTCCTCACGGGTATAGCCAAATTGTTTTTGGTATTGCAGCAATAGCTCAGGACTTAACTCGCTGGCACCGTGCTGCTCAGAGGCTAAATCTTCTGCTGGCGTTAAAGTACGGCTGTTTTTCGCCATCCACTCTTTGTAAGGGTGGCGGCGTTTAAGATCGTTATCAATTTCAAAGGATTGGTACAGGCGGCCGTTCAAGGTATCGAGTACCAATAATTCTCCAGGCCCAACTCGGCCTTTTTCAATCACTTCATCGGCGGCGTAATCCCAAATTCCGACTTCGGAAGCTAAGGTCAAAATACGATCTTTTGTGATCACATAACGCGATGGACGCAGACCATTACGGTCAACAGCGCAGGCGGCATGGCGACCGTTGGTCATCACAATACCTGCCGGACCATCCCAAGGCTCCATGTGCATAGAGTTAAAGTCGTAGAAGGCTTTTAATTCGTCATCCATTTCTGGATTACTTTGCCAAGCAGGCGGGATCAATAGACGCATGGCACGGTATAAGTCCATGCCACCAGATAACAGCATTTCCAGCATATTATCTAAAGATGAAGAGTCTGAGCCTGTTTCATTCACAAAGGGAGCGGCCTGCTGCAAATCTGGCAGTAGCGGCGAATTAAACTTATAGGCACGGGCGCGGGCCCATTGACGGTTACCCGTAATCGTATTGATTTCGCCGTTATGGGCTAAATATCTAAACGGCTGAGCTAATGGCCATTTAGGAGAAGTATTTGTTGAGAAACGTTGATGGAATAGGCAGATAGAGCTTTTTAAGCGAATGTCCGCGAGATCGGGATAAAACGCGGGCAAGTCTACAGGCATCATCAGACCTTTATAGACGATAACTTGGCCTGACAAACTCGCGACATAGAAGTCTTTGTCGTCGGTGATCTGCTGCTCTAGGCGGCGACGCGCCATATAAAGGCGACGTTCCAAGTCTTTTTCACGCCAGCCAATGGGGGCGTTGATCAGCACTTGATAGATTTGTGGCAGGCTAGCCTTGCCAATTTCACCTAACACATCGGGATTGACAGGCACCTTGCGCCAGCCTGCAATACTTAAGGTTTCACGCTCGAGTTCGCGCTCAAGAATAAACTTGGCTTGGTCAGCCAGTTCATCATCTTGACTTAAAAACAGCATACCTACGGCAAATTTTCTGCTCAAATGCCAATCATTTTCCGCGGCAATCGCTTCAAAAAATTGCACGGGTAATTGCATTAATAAACCACAGCCGTCGCCAGTGCGACCGTCGGAGGCAATGCCCCCTCGGTGCTTCATGCGATCTAGACCATGGATTGCCGTGCGCACTATACGGTGGCTGGCTTCGCCATCCATCTGTGCTATCAACCCAAAACCACAATTGTCCCGCTCAAAACTGGGATGATATAAGCTCATACAAAAACCTCCCTAGACCTCAACTGATTACTACTCGGGGAGAAAATGTAAAGACTTTCTATAGATATGCACCCGAACCACCCAAATTAGCCTGAGATTCAATAAAGGTCAAACCAAAAATTTGCATAAAACATGGGTATTAATTCATGTTTCATACACAAATCACAATTGCCTTACGTTAACGTCAACAGTAAAATGTGCTGTATAACATTATGAATAAAAAGAATTTTAAAAACTATCAAACTCAAAGTTTACCAAGATGTAACATGCTAGTGGGATTGTTTTTGATTTAGAAATAGTGATTTTTATTGCAAACACAGTAAATAGATAAAAAATTAAAATTGTTGAATTGTTATTCATTTTTGATGTGAGCAAGATCTCAGCGGTAAGCTGGCTAATTTGAGGATGCGCACATTTATGATAATAACGGTATGAGTCAGGCGGGAATTTGATGTAGCGCCAAGAAACCTCTCGCTACCTTGTTTACACTAAGCTTTTTCTTCTATTTGTTCACGTATTTTCTTTTCTATTTGTGATTTTATCTTGGTTATTCTCAATGAAGCGATATGAAATTTGGTGGGTGCTCTGATGGGGCTTGATGCATATGTGAACACTTTTGGTGCCGTTTGTAAGGCGCGATATGGCATCCGACTGCGAAAACTCACTATTGATGCTAAGTTTACTTGCCCTAACCGTGACGGCACTTTGGGGCGCGGAGGTTGTACTTTCTGTAATGTGGCGTCATTTAGCCATCAAACCGCCGATGTATTGAGTATTACTGAGCAACTTGAACAGGGTAAGAGCCGCTATCGTGAGGCGAAGCCTCAGGCACAAGCCGATAAATTTATTGCTTATTTTCAAGCCTACACTAGCACTTACGATGAATATCAAGTGTTAATGGCTAAGTACGATGAAGCGGTTAAAGATGGCGAGATAGTCGGTTTATGTGTTGGAACTCGCCCCGATTGTGTGCCGAATAATGTACTGGATTTACTGGCGCGTTATCAGGCAAATGGTGTCGATGTATGGTTAGAACTCGGGTTGCAAACAGCCAAAGATGAAACACTGCGTAGAATTAACCGTGGCCATGATTTCGCCTGTTATTGTGACACTGTGTCTAGGGCGAGAGCTCGCGGTCTTAAGGTGTGCACTCATCTCATTCTTGGCTTACCCGATGAAACCCATAGCGATTATATGGCGACTTTAGCTGCTGTATTGCAGCAGGGTGTTGACGGTTTGAAGCTACATCCTTTGCATATCGTCGAAGGTAGCACTATGGCTAAGTCGTGGCGAAGTGGGCGCTTACCTTTATTGAGTATTGAGGATTATGCCCACAGTGTCGGTGAGATGATCCGCCATACTCCCGCGGAAGTGATTTTTCACCGTGTCACCGCTTATGCGAAAAAAACTATGCTATTAGCACCCGATTGGTGTGCCTATCGTTGGGATGGATTGGTGGCGATTGTGGATAATTTGCAGCTTTATGGTGGACAAGGGCACGCATTAGCGCAACGATAGAGGCAAGTTAGTGGGATAAATTTACTCCCTAAATGTTATGTCGTCGCTATTATTTCGTAAGCGTTTATTTACGACTATTAGTTTGTTTTTTGTTAATTTTAATCTGAATTAGACCATGAATATCGCTATAAGTTGCACTGACAATTTTAGTGGGTATCATGTGATAAATTCGTTTTAAGCATTGAACCACTTAAGGGAGGCCTTATGGCCACAGTTGAATTAGAAGCAATCCTAGATCTCAATACTCTCGAACAGTACTGCAGCGCCATTGGTGCCGGTACCTTACTCAAGAGTGTGGTGTTATTTGAGCAGTTAATGCCTGAATATGTTGGAAATCTAGTGAAGGCTAACGACGCAGCAGACAAAGATACCTTATGTTCAGAAGCACATAAATTTAAAGGTGCTGCAGGTTCTGTGGGGTTAAAACGTATTCAGCAGATCGCCCAATTATTACAGCATGGCGAAGAAGCAAGATGGGATGCTGAACATGGCTCTTGGGTTGCTGACATCGTTGAACACGCGAGTGCAGATTTACAACAGTTAAAGTTATTCCTCCAAGCCAAAGCATAAAATATTACTTGCTAAGGTAAGTTAAGGCGCAGCGATAATGTCTATTGTTGCGCTTAATTGAGTGAATCTTGCATTGGTTTTACGATTAAGTTTATTGTTTTCGACATTTTCTTGTTAGCGCTTTTCCCATCTTATTTTGTTACTCCCACTTAAGTTTTACGGCGAACCGATTGAATATCGATTCGGGTCACAATCCTGATATCTTATGCCGCGTTATTGCTCATCACTTATGCTAAAGTAGATTTAATTTCTTAATTCATAACCTTCATGGCAATCGAGAAAATGAAAAGTTTACCTAGCTTAAAAAACTTATTCTATTTGGTGAATCTCCATCAAGAGCAGAATTTTAACCGCGCCGCTAAGGTGTGTTTCGTCAGTCAATCAACGCTCTCAAGTGGGATCCAAAACCTAGAAGAGCAGTTAGGGCATCAGTTGATTGAGCGAGACCATAAGTCATTTATGTTTACCGCCATTGGTGAAGAAGTGGTGCAGCGCGCCCGTAAAATTCTCACTGATGTGGATGATTTGGTGGAATTAGTGAAAAATCAAGGTGAGCCGATGACGGGGGATATTCGCTTAGGCTGTATTCCAACCATAGCGCCTTTTCTATTGAGTCGTGTGATCCGCCAGTGTCAGCAATCTTATCCGGCGATGAGTTTATTATTGAAGGAAGATACCACTGAGCGTTTGCTAGATGCTTTGGGTAAAGGAGAGCTGGACTTATTGATCCTAGCGCTACCCGTTGATACAAGCGGTTACCACAGCATGAAAGTGGGCATAGATCCTTTCAAAATGGTGGCCCACAAAGATTTAGCGGGTGGCATACATCAACCTATTGATTATCAAACTCTGCCGGACGAGAGTATTTTTCTTCTGCAAAGTGAGCATTGCATCACAGGCCATGCTATTACTGCATGTCAGCTAGGTGATAGTGCGAAAGTCAATCCGTTTGCCGCCACCAGTTTGCATACTTTAGTGCAGATGGTGAACAGTAAACTGGGCACCACGTTTCTTCCGCAAATGGCCATTGACGCGGGTATTTTGAATGACACAGATTTAGTGGTGATGACGCCACCGGGTGAGGCACCTTACCGTGATATCGGCCTTGTCTGGCGTCAAACCACCAGTCGGATCTTAACTTTTCGCACTTTAGGGTTAATGATCCAAAAATTATTAGCTAAGGACGAGGAATAAACTGACTGTAACTGCAAAGCATTAATTCAAGCTAAAGCTTAAAGTCGATTACAAATCAAAGCGGGGAAACGCCAAACACTTCAATTGAGTGTTGTTTCCCTTTGAGTTTGACTGGGCCTAGATTTGATAGGTGATACTGAGTGTTGGGGTTATCTAAACGTCCCGCGAGTGCGCCCGAAATCAACATGCGCTGTCCTAGTGGATTACATTGATCTTGCAGTCTTGCTAAGGTATTGAGCACGTCACTAAAGAAACTAATTTCTTGTTTCTGTACACCAACAACTGCAGCGACGACTTGGCCACAATGGGCCGCCGCTTTAAATTTCGGCACAAAGCCATAATGCTCTTCAAAGTAGCGGCGTTGCCAGTTCAGTTGTTGGCTAAATTCAAAATAAATATTCATGCAGCGGTCGTGAACTATCCCTTCTTCTAATGGCCAGTGAAGCAGCACTGCATCTCCCATATAGCGGTAGATTTCAGCTTCGTTATTGGACACAGTATCTGAAAGTAAACTAAAGCTGTCTTGGATCAATCGACTAAAGCGGTAATCGCCAAGTGATTCGGCATGTGTGGTTGAGGCGACCATGTCTAAATAGAGGAATAAGCGCTGTTCATATCTTGGCTTATGGTATTTACCAAGGCCTATGTTGAGTAAAATACGCGGCCCGACTAATAATGCCATTTGTTCGACAAAAGCTAAGCTGACTCGTACGACGACCAAATAGACGATCAATGCTTGGAATGAAGGACTATAGAGAATGTGCGCCGTCAGCATTTGTCTGAGGGTCGACATGTGATTTTCGATGGCCCACATATTTAAAAACTGAGTCATGTAAGCTAACGTCGTAGCACCCAGTAATAAAAACAAGCCCTTAAAGATGACTGAAAACACATAGGGGAGGCGATTGATTGCACTGAAATCGGCAATGACGTTCGACATCCAATGTAAGCTGCCGAAAATAATCCCCATGTAGATAGCAAGTGTTGCGAGATCAGCCGAACTTACCGCCCATTGGGGCAGCTCTGGTGATTGGGCATATCGAAAAAACACGAATGCAGCCATGGCAATCGCCCAAGCTAAAATCGCAAAAAGGAGTTTTTTCGCTTGTCTACGTGCTCTCACTGCTTGATTGGTATCCGAATACGGCTGTGATTTCAGGATGCCGTAGTTTATAGAAAAGAGTCACCTTAGTGCCAGTGAAATTTGTGATCTGGATCAATCCAAGTCCATATCGTTACTAAAAATTAACCAAATACCTTATTAAGTATCATAGCAGTGAAACTGGTCTTTAAATAAAAGCCCCTAGGGTTGGTCATTTTGAGGCTACCATCTTCGGCAATGCTTTGTGTTAACGCCTTACTATTGGCGGCCTTAGGACGTAATTGCAGCACTTCGCCGTGGCGCGCTGTAAGCCTCTCTACTTTTCCTAGGGCGATAAGCTCCATGATCTCTTCCCAATCCTGTTGCAGTAATTGCAACTCGTGCGGATCCGGTTCCCACAATATTGGTGTACCTATACGGCGCTCACCCACAGGAATATGCCTCTCTCCTTCAACGGGTACCCAAAGTACTCGCTGTAACTTATGGCAGACTAAGCTGTTTTGCCAGGTTAATCCTTGGATATTCGATAGCGGCGCCACGCAGACATATGTGGTCTCCAGCGGTCGCCCCTGTGTATCAATGGGGATAGTTTTAAGCTCGACCCCTAAATGCAGAAAATCTTGCTCAGGTTTAGAACCCGCCGTTGCGCCTAATTCCATTTCGATTAATTGACCGACCCAACCTTTATCGCGTTTAAGATTCTTGGGGACACGAATGCTTCTTTGGCTTGCTATCTGCGCCAAACTCACGCCCGCTATCATGTTGGCACGTTCGAGTAGTTCAGATAGATTTTCGGGGGGGATAATTCGATTCATGGTTGGATTTTACTTAAAAATAACCGCTTAGCAATGGCGGTTAAAAAATGAGCGCTACAGGGTGAGTGAACTTGTACCGAATGTTTTTATTCTAAGTAACTGATTTTAAATTTTATATCCGTGTTAACCCCCGTTTTGCAAAAAAGTGTTCAAAGTTACTCTCTGCTTTCCCTTGCGTTCCCCACATACTTATCCACAGATATTATGGATAACTCAGTAAAGTGAGCCTCTTAACCTAATAAAAATCCTAAGTCAATGCGAATAAAGTGCATTTATTCTGGCTTTTGTGGACAGTTGTGGACACTATTTGTGTATAAAGTTGAGTAATATCGCGAGAATGATAGAAATACTTCTTGCTGGTCAAATAATGAGCTTTATTGGTTTTTTAGTCTAAAATAAATCATGATTAATGTGCAAGTTTATGAATTTGTTTGTTATTAAGTTTTAACGCTAAATTTTAAAAACGATGGTAAATAGATGTTTTTTGAACGTTATAACAAGTTCACCTGAGTTTCAAACAGAGATATCCACAGAAAATGTGGATATCCCCGGATTCCATCCCCTAGCATTGTTGATAAATGTCTTTTAAGTCAGATGTTATCCAAAGCTTAGGATAAAATAGAGGTTTGCTGAGAGACTAGCTTTATGAAACAATCAGTTTATTAAAATTTAATGTGATTTGGAGTCCATGTGATTGATAGCGACGGCTTTCGCGCAAATGTGGGCATTATAATTTGTAACAGATATGGCCAAGTCATGTGGGCTAGACGTTTCGGTCAACACTCATGGCAATTTCCTCAAGGTGGCGTCGATGATGGCGAGACAGCAGAAGAGGCTATGTACCGTGAGTTGTATGAAGAAGTGGGCCTAAGACCTGAACACGTGCATATATTAACCTCGACCCGTTCTTGGTTGCGCTATCGTTTGCCAAAGCGTTTAGTGAGGCAAGACAGTAAACCTGTGTGTATCGGGCAAAAACAAAAGTGGTTTCTGTTACAACTGAAAAGCCAAGATAGTGCGATTAATTTGAGTTCTTCTGGGCATCCTGAATTTGACGATTGGCGCTGGGTAAGTTATTGGTATCCTGTGCGGCAAGTCGTGTCATTTAAGCGTGATGTTTATCGTAAGGTGATGAAAGAGTTTGCGGTAACGGCATTGTCATTCCAAACCCTAGAAATACCTAGGAAACGGGGAAGACAAAAAACAACGGGCTGATTTCAAAAGAGGATTGAAAACAGTGTTAAATACGCTTAGGGATATTACTCAGGCTGTGGCATCTGCCCACAGTTTGGAAACCGCATTAGAAATCTTAGTTTCATCGACTAAAGCGGCGATGGAAACCCAATGTTGCTCCATCTATATCCTAGAAGAGCAAGAACTTGTGTTATCTGCAACCGATGGCCTTGAAAAAAGCGCCGTTGGTCGAGTACGTATGCCGCTGACTGAAGGTTTAGTTGGACTCGCTGCCCAGCGAGAAGAGGCCGTTAATTTAGCGGATGCTCGGCTTCATCCAAGGTTTAAGCTTTTTCCTGAAGTCGCCGAAGAAGAATACCGCGCTTTTTTAGCTGTACCTATTATCTACCAGAAGGCTGTGGTTGGGGTGATAGTGGTACAGCAGGCGAGTGCTCGCCAATTCAGTGAGGGCGAAGAAGCCTTCCTGATGACGCTCGCCGCCCAATTAGCGATGGCGGTGCGTGGGTTAAAACAAAAAGCTCAAGTCAGCTCCCATCATCAACAAATTCTGTTTCAAGGTACTTCAGCGTCAAACGGTATCGCCATTGCGTATGCCTTCGTTCTTGGTGGGGAAATCCCCCTTGAACAGCCTGAGGTGCGTTCTGACGATATTGCCTATGAATCGAGTCGCTTAACTACGGCTATGGCGCGTTGTAAAGAAGCGATAGGTGCCTTATCTCAACGGTTTGATCGCGAGCAAGATGACGAAGTTGTCTCCATTTTCAATGCATTACAGTTACTGCTCGATGATGCTAGTTTAGGCGGCGAATATACCCGTGAAGTGCAATTAGGTTGGGCTGCTGAGTCGGCTGTGAGCCGAGTGTCTCTACGTTATATTCAACAGTTTTTAGCAATGGAAGACCCTTACCTTAAGGAGCGGGCTAGCGATATTCGCGACTTAGGTCAAAAAGTATTGCGCCAACTTATTGAGCCAGAACGTCTAGAGCTTGAGCCCGATAAACCTGTAATCCTCATTACCCGTGAAGCTGATGCGACTATGTTGGCTGAGTTCCCAAGGCAAAAGCTTGCGGGTATTGTCACTGAGCTTGGTGGCGTAAACTCCCATGCCGCCATTTTAGCCCGCGCCTTAGGTGTGCCTGCTATTACAGGTGTAGAGCAACTGTTATCCGCCAATATTGACCAAAAACTTTTAGTCGTAAACGCAAGCCGTGGTCAGTTATTGGTGTCGCCATCACCTGCGATTGTCGGTGAGTATCGTAGCCTGATTTCGGCACAAAAAGCCTTGCAACGCCAGTATGCCCAAGAATTAGCGCTGCCTTCTGTAACCTTAGATGGTTCACGTATTCGCTTGTATCTCAATGCGGGATTACTCAGTGGTGTGGCTTCTGAAATTGCAGAGGGCGCCGACGGTATTGGGCTTTATCGCACTGAAATTCCTTTTATGTTGCAACAGCGCTTCCCGAGTGAATCTGAGCAAGTCAAAGTCTATCAACAGGTCTTATCGGCCGCGTCCGGTCGACCTGTGGTGATGCGTACTTTAGATGTGGGAGGCGATAAACCTTTACCGTATTTTCCGATTAAAGAAGACAATCCTTTCCTTGGATGGCGCGGGATTCGCTTGTCTCTGGATCATCCTGAGCTGTTTTTGGTGCAGTTACGGGCCATGCTACAGGCTGGGGGAGACGGTAAACAGTTAAGTATTTTGCTGCCTATGGTCAGCAACTTAGATGAAATCGATCAATCCTTAGAATATTTGCAACAAGCCTATGTCGAATTAAAAAACGATGTTAACAGCGACATAGTGATGCCACGAATAGGCATTATGCTCGAAGTGCCTGCCATGTTATATCAGTTGGATGATGTGGCAAAACGAGTGGATTTTGTCTCTGTTGGTAGTAATGATTTAACCCAATATTTGCTGGCTGTTGACCGTAATAACCCGCGGGTGAGCTCGTTATTTGACAGTTATCATCCTGGAATATTGCGGGCTTTGCATCAGGCGCACCTAGATTGTCGATACCATAAACTCGATATTAGTATCTGTGGAGAGCTCGCGGGCGAACCTATGGGGGCCATTTTGCTGGTGGCTATGGGATACGATCAGTTGAGTATGAATCAGGGCAGTTTAGCGCGGATCAATTATCTATTGCGACGTGTTGCGCGGGCCGATTTAGATCAATTACTTGCTAAAGCGCTGAGCCTATCAAACGGCTTCCAAGTGCGTGAGCTGGTTAAAGAATATTTGACCCAGCAGGGTCTCGCAACAATTCTTAATTAACTAATGCCGTGTTAAGCTAAGGCCCTCAATTTATCACGCTGTAGGTACTCGTGTGGATAGTTTGTTGTTGGTGTTCTTTATTTGCTTGGCTTTAGGCGCATTTGTCGGCTTTATGGCAGGATTATTAGGTATCGGTGGCGGCTTGATTGTAGTGCCGGCATTGCTTTATATTTTGCCATCGGTCGGTATTAGCTCTACTCAGCTCCCCCATATTGCAATTGCCACTTCGCTAGCAGCCATTATTCTCACCTCTATTTCGTCGGCACGTGCCCACCATAAGCGTGGCAATGTGCCTTGGGATTTATTTAAATCAATGTTACCGGGCCTGATTATAGGCGCGCTGGCTTCAGGTTTTATTGCTGAGCGTATTCCCGCTGATAAGTTACAACAAGGTTTTGCCATCTTTGTGATTTTAATGACAATTCAAATGGCTTATCCCGTTAAGGCCGAATCAAATCGTCAATTACCTAATTCAGTAGTGCTTTTTGTTGTATCGGCTTTTGTTGCGGTTTTGGCAGGTTTGACCGGGATAGGTGGCGGTATACTGATAGTGCCATTTTTGACTTTTTATGGTTTACAGATGCGTCAAGCCGTGGGCTTTTCTGCGGCGATGGGCTTCTTAATCTCTCTTTCTGGCAGTTTCGGCTATATTATTGCAGGAATGAATGCCCCTGAGTTGCCCTATGGTACCTTAGGCTATATCTATTTACCTGCATTGTTTGGTTTAGTGATCACTTCTGTCTTGATGGCGCCTGTGGGGGTAAAAGCGGCGAGCACTTGGCCAACACCTGTACTTAAAAAGATATTTGCACTGTTACTTCTATGTGTCGGCCTTAAGTTAATTCTGACCTAGTTTTTATGTTTATCTCAGTTTGAGGCTGCTAATGGATGTGTTATGGCGTTGAGTTTCCCCAATATCGATCCCGTGATCGTTTCATTTGGACCGTTTAATCTTTTTGGACAAACCTTTGAACCGGCACTACTTTGGTATGGTTTTACCTATTTAGTCGGATTTGTTGCGGCTATGTGGTTGTTGAACCGCCAAGCCGACCGTTCAAAGGGGATATGGACGCGGGAGCAAGTTTCAGATTTACTCTTTTATGGTTTTCTTGGGGTGATTTTAGGTGGCCGTATCGGTTACGTGCTTTTTTATCATTTCGATTATTTCCTCGCCAGTCCCCTCTATTTATTTAAAATCTCTGAAGGTGGCATGTCCTTCCACGGCGGTTTGATGGGCGTGATTACGGCGATGCTTTATATCGCGTGGAAACAAAAACGTACTTTTTTTGCTGTCGCCGATATGGTGGCACCTGTTGTGCCTATTGGTTTAGGCGCTGGTCGTATTGGTAACTTTATTAACGGCGAGCTTTGGGGACGAACCACTGATCTGCCTTGGGCTATGGTGTTTCCAACCGGTGGGCCTGACCCACGTCATCCATCCCAGTTGTATCAGTTCGCCCTTGAAGGCGTAGCATTATTCCTATTACTTTACTGGTTTAGCAAACGTACCGATAAAGTCGGTGCAGTCTCTGGTATGTTCTTAGTCGGTTACGGTATGTTCCGTATTATGGTTGAAACTGTGAGGCAACCCGACACACAGTTGGGACTCTACTGGGGATTTATGACTATGGGGCAGATACTCTCTGTGCCTATGGTGTTAATCGGTTTGTACTTGATTTTTCGTAAGCAAGGTAAGCAGCAATGAAACAGTATTTAGACTTAATGAAGCACATATTAGCCGAAGGCGTGGATAAATCTGATCGCACAGGTACTGGGACTCGCTCGGTATTTGGCTATCAAATGCGCTTCGATTTGAGCAAAGGTTTTCCTTTGGTGAGCACCAAAAAATGCCATATGCGCTCTATCATCCATGAATTGCTGTGGTTTCTGAAGGGTGAAACTAACGTTGCCTATTTACGCGAAAACAAGGTCAGCATTTGGGATGAATGGGCCGATGATAATGGCGATTTGGGCCCAGTTTATGGTGCCCAGTGGCGCAGTTGGCCAACCCAGAGTGGTGATGCTATCGATCAGATTTCGCAAGTTATCGCCCAGATAAAATCTCAGCCAGATTCTCGCCGTCTTATCGTTTCTGCGTGGAACGTGGGCGAACTGGATAAAATGGCTTTGGCACCGTGCCACGCGTTTTTTCAGTTCTATGTAGCCGATGGCAAATTATCTTGTCAGCTGTATCAGCGTAGTTGTGATGTGTTTCTTGGTTTGCCATTTAATATTGCCAGTTATGCTTTGTTGACTATGATGGTCGCCCAGCAATGTGACTTGGCCTTAGGTGATTTTGTGTGGACGGGTGGCGATACCCATTTATATTCTAATCATATGGAACAGACGGCACTGCAGTTAAGCCGTGATCCAAAACCGTTGCCGACTATGACTATTGTACGCAGACCTGAGTCGATTTTTGATTATCAATTTGATGATTTTGAATTAACAAACTACGCTCCACACCCTCATATCAAAGCCCCTGTTGCTGTGTGATGTATTTTTTTTAGCCTAACACTTCGGGATAACCGAGGTGTTAGGGAGAAACTTACGATTATATTTGTTATTACAATTCGTCTACACTCAATTCATTATGATTTTTAGGAGTGCAAGATGGAAAAAGCAATTAGAAATTTTCTGAGCCAAGAGTCGGCTGGCGGTATCCTGTTATTGGTTGCTGTTGCCTTAGCCATGCTGATGGCCAATTCCCCCTTATCTGGATTTTATCAAGGCTTTTTAGGCACTGACGTTCAAGTCAAAATTGGCGAGCTCAACATACACAAGCCACTTATCCTGTGGATAAACGATGGCTTGATGGCCATATTCTTTTTGCTGATTGGTCTAGAAGTGAAACGTGAGTTACTTGAAGGCGCCTTATCGAGTGTCGCTCAAGCTTCCCTGCCTACCTTTGCTGCCATTGGCGGCATGTTAGTCCCTGCTGGTGTGTACTTACTGTTTAACTATGGTGATCCTGTCACACAGGCGGGCTGGGCGATTCCTGCCGCGACTGATATTGCCTTTGCCTTAGGTATTATGGCACTGCTCGGAAGCCGCGTTCCTGTTTCACTGAAAGTCTTCTTACTTGCTTTAGCTATCATCGATGATTTAGGCGTCATAGTGATTATCGCGCTGTTTTACAGTACTGACTTATCAACCATCAGTTTAGTGATTGCCAGTTTAGCGATTGCGGGCTTGGTTGGGTTAAACCGCAAAGGGGTTACCTCACTTTTACCCTATGGCATCTTAGGGTTAATCCTTTGGGTTGCCGTACTTAAGTCTGGAGTGCATGCGACTCTGGCTGGCGTCATCATTGCTTTTTGTATTCCATTGCGGGCAAAGGATGGCAGTTCACCCTCAGAAGGCTTAGAGCATAGTTTGCATCCTTGGAGTACTTTCCTCATTTTGCCAGTGTTTGCTTTTGCCAATGCGGGTGTTTATGTCGGCAATATGAATTTGGAGACGTTAATTTCTCCTGTTCCTGTTGGTATTGCATTGGGCCTGATGTTAGGTAAGCCAATCGGTGTAATGTTATTTAGCTTTATTGCGGTGAAACTAAAATTAGCTCAATTGCCCGATGGCGTAGGTTGGAAGCAAATTGCCCCCGTCGCGGCCATGTGCGGTATTGGTTTTACTATGTCTATGTTTATTGCGTCGTTAGCCTTTGAACATGCAGACCCTATGTACGGTGACTTAGCACGCCTAGGAACCTTAATCGGTTCGATTATGGCTGCGTTAGTCGGGTATTTCTGGTTATCAAAAGTGTTACCTAATAAAGGAGTATAACTATGATAAAGTTGAAATTAATGGGAATAGCAACGCTCTTATGTTTATCGACATCCGCGACGGCATCGCAAATTTCGGCCTGTAATCAGGATGCAAACTCGCAGACTTGCCAAAGCTATCTTGAAGGGATAGTGGATGGCGCTTTGATGTTTAAATCTGATTCCTTAGGGGCGAGATTAGAAACTAATGGTTATGAATCGAGGGCACTTAAGTATCGCGGTGGTAAACGTTTCCAAGAAGCTAATCGAACCTATTGCGCCGAACGTATTCCTGAACGTAACGTTTTAGTTTCAGGAGTCACTGAAGCGGTAAGTCTGGGGAATGCTGCCGATTTGGAGCAGTTACAAGGCATAGTTACTAACTTACTCGACTGCCAGCGTTTAAAGTAACTTGACTGGGAATCATCAGGTTTTTAATCATCTGATTTTAAACTATCGAGTTTAAAATAACACAGTAACCCCTAAGCGCCTTGGCGTTTGAGGGAGCATTAACAGCGGGTTAGCATGCTGCACTTGAATTATAACCACTTGTATTATTTTTGGATGATTAAGAAAAAGGGCTCCGTCGCTAAGGCGGCCGAAGCCCTATGTTTAACGCCGCAAACGATAACGGGGCAAATTCGTGCCTTAGAAGATAGGTTAAACGGCAGTCTGTTCAAGCGAGTCGGGCGGACATTGGAGGCGACAGAATTAGGTGAATTGGTGTTTCGCTACGCCGATAAGATGTTTAGCCTTAGCTATGAAATGCTCGATTTACTTAACTATCAAAAAGCGGATGCCATGTTATTCGAGGTGGGTATTGCCGATGCCTTATCTAAAGCTTTAGTCAGCCGAGTTTTATTATCCGTAGTGCCTAATGACAATTCTATGCACTTAGCCTGCTATGAGGCGACTCACGAGAGCCTAATGGCGCGTTTACGTGAGCATAAACTGGATATGATCCTTTCGGATTGTGCAGGTGAGTCACTCAAATACCCTGAAATTTTATCTAAAAAATTGGGCGAGTGTGGCGTGAGTTTTTTTTCCGCGGAGACTTATAGCGCTGATTTTCCAGCCTGTTTAGAGCAAGGCCAGCTATTAATTCCTGGCCGCAGAACCTCACTCGGACAACAGCTATATCGCTGGTTTGACGAGCAAAATCTTAAAGTTAGTATCTTGGGTGAGTTCGATGATGCGGCCATGATGAAGGCCTTTGGTTACCTTAAACGAGGTATTTTTGTCACACCGTCGATTTATCGCCAAGAAGTGATTTCCCATGGTATGAATTTGCTCGGTGAAACCACCGATGTGAAAGAGGAATACCATGTGATGTTTGCCGAACGTATGATCCAACATCCTGCGGTAAAGCGATTATTGGATACAGATTTTAGCGATCTCTTTGAGGGGCTCGATACTCAAGTACAACAATGCTAATTTTGTGAGTCAATATGAAGGGTTAATCGACACTTTAGTCAGTGAACTGATAGACTAATGCCAAATCTGTGTTGGGAGAAATACCTTGGAATTAATGAACATCGCAAGGGTTCGCTGGGCATGTCGCCGTGGGATGCTGGAATTAGACGTCTTGCTTCAACCTTTTGTTGAAAACTTCTATCAAGAAATGTCCGATGAAGATAAAACCGTGTTTATCCGTTTGTTGGAATGTGAAGATCCAGAATTGTTTGCTTGGTTTATGGGCCATGAAGTGTGCCCTGACACTGAACTGGCTCGTATGATAGTGAAAGTCCGTGGAAGACCGGCACCATAGTTTCAGCGTAAAAGCCTCTTTCGACCAACGACTCTCGTTGGTCGTTTTTATTGGTGTCTGTTCTAGCTCATTTCTGCTTTGGCCCCAAAGCGAGATTATCGCCTTATCTCTGCTTAAATATTTGTTTATCGTACTTGTCAGTATTTTCTTGCTGTTGCAGTTGTGGCGACTGCAGCATTGGCGTTTAGATTTTGTGCTGAGTGATAAAGGCGAGGGACGTTTGTCAACGGGGGAGCACTTTCAGGTACTAAAACGCACTTGGGTCACGCCCTTTGTTTGCTTGATTTATATCGAAGTGGATACTCAGCTGCGGCTCTTGCTGGTTTGGGCTGATATGTTAAATGATACTGACTATCGACATTTATGTCGGCTGTTGCTGCGGGCTAAAATGCAACAGACTAAACCTCATTCTGAGATTTAGTCTGTTTATGATGAAGTCACCTATGCGTATGCGGTTACTTTTCTGGTAGTAAAATAGTCGGGCGAGGCGCGTCTAATTTCTCTGGATGATCGATATTAAAATGCAGCCCACGGCTTTCTTTACGCTCCATGGCACAGCGAATAATTAATTCTGCCACTTGCACTAAGTTACGTAATTCGAGCAAGTTATTGCTAACCCTGAAGTTACTGTAATATTCCTGAATTTCTTGCTGTAACATCAGGCAGCGGCGCAATGCTCGCTCCAGACGTTTATCAGAGCGTACAATTCCAACGTAGTCCCACATGAATAACCGCAGTTCGTGCCAGTTATGGGCGATGACCACTTCCTCATCCGAGTTCGACACTTTACTTTCATCCCATGCTGGAATTTGTCCCGGGATTTGAATTTTATGCAGTTGGCTTTCTATGTCCTGTGACGCCGCACGGGCAAACACTAAACATTCGAGTAACGAGTTACTCGCCAGACGATTGGCGCCATGTAAGCCCGTATAGGCGACTTCACCAATAGCATAGAGACCATTGAGATCCGTCTGACCGTGCATATCTGTCATCACACCACCGCAGGTATAGTGAGCAGCAGGCACGACAGGGATAGCATCTTTAGTGATATCAATTCCTAGATCTAAGCAACGGCTATAGATGGTCGGAAAATGCTTCATCACAAAGTCAGCATCTTTATGGCTGATATCCAGATACACACAGTCGGCACCGAGACGTTTCATCTCGTAGTCGATGGCGCGGGCAACGATGTCACGGGGAGCGAGCTCAGCGCGTTCATCAAAGTCCGGCATAAAGCGGCTGCCATCTGGACGACGCAGATAAGCCCCTTCACCACGCAGGGCTTCGGTGAGTAAGAAGTTGCGCGCATCTGCGTGGTACAAACACGTTGGATGGAATTGGTTGAACTCCATATTCGCTACGCGGCAACCTGCACGCCATGCCATGGCAATACCATCACCACTAGCGACATCGGGGTTTGAGGTATATTGATAAACCTTAGAGCTACCGCCTGTTGCTAACGCAACAAACTTGGCCTTAACGGTTTCGACGTGCTCTTCATTGCGATTCCACACATAAGCGCCTAACACACGATTACCTGGGCGATTTAACTTACGGGTGGTGATGAGGTCGATGGCGTTATAGCGTTCTAAAACTTGAATATTGGGGTGGGCGAGTGCGCGCTCTTGCAGTGTGGTTTGCACTTCCTTGCCTGTGGCATCGGCAGCGTGCAGAATACGTCTGTGGCTATGGCCGCCTTCACGGGTTAAATGGTAAGGTGCATCTTTTGCGTTGCCGTCTGTGGTTTCTTCTTTATCGAAGGCAACGCCACATTCGATAAGCCATTGCATCGCACTCTTGGCATTTTCAGCAGTGAAAGTGACAACGTCTTTGTCGCATAAACCCGCACCTGCGATTAATGTGTCTGCAACATGGGATTCGATAGTGTCACTTTCGTCGAAGACGGAGGCGATACCGCCTTGGGCGTAGTAAGTCGACCCTTCCGAGAGTGGGCCTTTTGAAAGCAGAATTACTTTTGCTTTTTCAGCAAGATGCAAAGCTAGTGTCAGACCTGCGGCACCGCTACCTATGACTAATATGTCAGATTGGTGTTCAACTACTTGTTTCATCGGGTATCATGATGTGACTGAAGAGTGCCAACTATGGTAAACCAACTCACCGATTATGGGTACTTTCCTTTTTACCTTACTTTTTTTGTATAATTTTTAGAACTTTTTCAAAGCCCGCGAGTCTACATAAGTGAATATGATTCGAGCGACTGAGAAATCAGCATTTTAGATTTAGGAGAAGTCGGCTCGGATGAGTGGACAATTAAGTGATCAACAATTAGTTGAGCGCGTACAACAAGGTGATAAAAACGCTTTTAACCTGTTAGTGCTTAAATATCAAAGTAAAGTCATTAGCTTGATATCCCGTTATGTACGGAACCAAGCGGACGTTGCTGATGTGGCACAGGAAGCGTTTATCAAAGCTTACAGAGCTTTGCCAAACTTTCGCGGTGAAAGTGCATTTTATACTTGGTTGTACCGCATCGCAGTAAACACTGCGAAGAATTATCTCGTATCACAGGGGCGTAGAACGCCTGCGAATGATGTTGATGCAGAAGATGCCGAATATTACGAAGGCAGTGACGCGCTGAAGGAGTTTGCCTCCCCAGAACGGCTAATGTTATCGGATGAAATTAAAAAAGTGATTTTCGATACATTAGAGACTTTGCCTGAAGAATTACGAATGGCCATCTCATTGCGTGAACTCGATGGTATGAGTTACGAAGATATTGCCATAGTCATGGATTGTCCTGTCGGGACCGTAAGATCACGTATCTTCCGAGCACGAGAAGCAATCGATAAAAAGCTCCAGCCTTTGCTGGAAGCCTAAATTCTTATTTTAAGAAACCCTTATATTTAGACAGGTGAAAAATGGATAAATTAGGTCAAGAATGGGTATCTGCCGCAGTCGATGGAGAGACTGATGAACAGACCATGGCAGAGTTATCTGCTGATACACATTCACATGATAAATGGCATAACTATCATATGATAGGCGATGCCATGCGTGGCGAATTGCCGCAGACTATTGTGTTAGATCTCTCTGCTAGCATTGCTGCCGCCATTGAACTTGAGCCAGCGATAGTTGCGCCTAAGCATCATGCGTCTAAAGTTACTGCACCTGTAACGCCACAAATTGCCGCCAATTCGGAGCAAAGCCGCGTAATACCTTTATTTAAGCAATTTGGTCAATATGCCATTGCTGCGACGGTTGCTATGTTTGCGATTGTGGGTGTGCAGAATTACAATCAAACCGCCGATGATGCCGCGTCACCATCGCCCGTGTTAATTACAAGGCCGCTTATTGGTAGCGCATCACCTGTGAGCCTACAAACCGGTCCTGTACAACAGAATCAAGGCTATACCAATGATCAGGTGAATGAGCAACGTCGCCGAATTAATACTTATATCCAAGATCATATGTTGCAACAACGATTGAATACTGGTGCGGTTGTAGAGGACAATACCGAGGTCGTACCCGTTCCGGTCAATCAATAACGAGGAGTTAGCTTGCGTCTAATCCTGTTGGCTTTATTAGCCTTGGTCTTTCCTGCAACCGCGCAGGAAGACATGCCTGCCAAAGCTTGGCTCGAGAAAATGAGTCAGGCTTTACGAGAGAAAGAGTTTAAAGCATCGATTATTCAACTTCAGGCCGATCATATTCGGCCTTTGGTTTACCTGCATGGTAAGGTGAATAATCAAGAAGTTGCCTTTCTAGAATACCTTAACGGTCCACCCAAAAATGCAGTGCGTGTCGGTAATCGTGTCACCTTTATTGAGCACGATGAGCCTGCGTATAGTATCGTTTCTAATCATATTCAAGGTGTCTGGCCTGCTGCTTTCTCTGCCAATATGGCGGACTTAGAAGTGGGTTATCAGTTTGTACTCGGTGGCCGTACCCGTATCGCTGGGCGTCCGGGGCAAATGATCCGCCTGTTGCCTAATGATGAATTCCGTTATGGCTTTCAAATTTGGCTTGATATGGAAACCTATCTGCCGCTGAGATACGACATGCTGACTCAAGATAAGCAATTACTTGAGCAGATCATGGTGATTGAACTCATTGAATTCAGCGAGCCGCCAGCCATTTTGCAAGAGGCCTATAAGCAAGAGTGGCCGGCAGTTATCGATCAAGCCGAGCGCCAAGACGGTCAAAACTGGCAATTTGCTTGGTTACCCGCAGGTTTTACTGTGGTAGTGCGCGACCACCATAGATTAATTGGCAGTCACGAAGCGGTGGAATACATAGCACTGACCGATGGACTGGCAAATATTTCTGTTTATGTGGCGCGTGCGGGCACGAGTCCATTGCCTGAAGAATTAATTACCCGTAATGGCTTGTCATTAGTCTCAGAAAAAGTCGGTAATGCCGAAGTGGTTGCTGTGGGTAAAGTGCCGACAGAAACCCTAACGCGCATTGCTAAAAGTCTGACGCTAGAATAGGACGCCGATTATGATGGAAGAAATTGCCAGAGTCGTCTCCAGTGATAGTCAAGGCTGGTTGACGGTTGAAGTGGAACTTAAGAGTACCTGCAAGAGCTGCAGTAACAGTGAGTCTTGCGGGACCTCTGCTGTCGCTCAGGCTTTTTCCTCGAAAACCCAGCAATTTTCTATTCAGAGTGACCGCCGCTGCGAGGCTGGTGAATTACTCAAATTAGGCCTTCCCGAGAGCGTGATCCTCAAAGCCGCGGCATTAATCTATTTAATGCCGCTGTTTGGCCTGTTTGTCGGCGCAGCGTTAGGACAATTTTTAGGCCAGTTGCTTGAGTTTAATCCTAACCTAGGTGCCATGGGCTTTGCGGCCGTTGGTGCCTTGATTGCGTGGTCTTTTGGTAAGCAACAGGCTAAACGTTTAGAAGTTGATGCTCAGCCTGTGATTTTGGCCTATTTAGGTAGGAGCATCAATTTAAACGAATTAGCTCAATAATTTCAATGTTTTATTTTTTATCAAATAGCAGCTAACTGCGGTTTTGGACGTTGTTTTATCGGCCTGTCTTAAGTAGGAGTGAATGTGATTGGTATTGAAACCGCAATCAGGTACAATTTCGCTCCTTTGAACCGTATCCATTTTCAGTATTAGTCATTGCAGCATAATGAAACAAATTAGAAACTTCTCAATTATTGCCCATATCGACCATGGTAAATCGACGCTATCAGATCGTCTTATTCAGGTTTGTGGCGGTTTAACCGACCGTGAAATGGATTCTCAAGTTTTAGATTCTATGGATCTAGAACGTGAGCGTGGTATTACGATTAAGGCACAAAGTGTCACTTTGGATTATAAAGCCAAAGATGGCCTTGTCTATCAACTCAACTTTATTGATACCCCAGGTCACGTTGACTTCTCCTACGAGGTCTCGCGCTCATTAGCTGCCTGTGAAGGTGCTTTGCTGGTGGTTGATGCGGGTCAGGGCGTTGAAGCTCAGACACTGGCAAACTGTTATACCGCGCTGGATATGAATCTAGATGTGGTACCCATTTTAAACAAGATTGACTTACCACAAGCCGATCCAGAACGTGTAGCTGCCGAGATTGAAGATATCGTCGGTATCGATGCGATGGATGCTGTGCGTTGTTCGGCTAAAACCGGTGTCGGTGTCGATGAGGTTTTAGAAGTCATTGTTGCCAAAATTCCACCGCCAGAAGGCGATCCTGACGCACCATTGCAAGCCTTGATCATCGATTCTTGGTTTGATAACTACTTAGGCGTAGTGTCGTTAGTGCGAATTAAACACGGTAGCCTGAAAAAAGGTGACAAGTTTAAGGTAATGTCTACAGGGCAAAACCACACTGCGGATCGCGTGGGTATTTTCACGCCAAAACAAACTGACAAAACCGAACTTAAAACCGGTGAAGTCGGCTTTGTGATTGCGGGTCTGAAGGAAATTCATGGCGCGCCCGTGGGCGATACGTTAACTTTAGCCAAAAATGGTGCTGAAAAGCCGTTACCTGGTTTTAAGAAAGTGAAGCCACAGGTATACGCTGGCGTATTCCCAATTTCGACCGACGAATATGAAAACTTCCGTGATGCGTTGAACAAACTCAGCCTGAACGATGCGTCATTATTCTTTGAACCTGAAAGTTCATCGGCACTCGGTTTTGGTTTCCGCATTGGCTATTTAGGCCTGCTCCACATGGAAATCGTACAAGAGCGTTTAGAGCGTGAATACAACCTAGAGTTGATCACCACTGCGCCAACCGTAGTGTACGAAGTCGTGATGACTAGCGGCGAAACGATTTACGTTGATAACCCGTCTGATCTGCCTGCGATTAACAACATTGAAGAAATGCGTGAGCCGATTGTTGAGGCCAACATTTTAGTGCCAAAAGAATACTTAGGTAACGTGATTACCCTGTGTATTGAAAAACGTGGCACCCAAGTGAACATGGTTTACCACGGTAACCAAGTGGCTGTGACTTACCATCTGCCAATGGCGGAAGTGGTCATGGACTTCTTCGACCGTTTGAAATCCACTAGCCGTGGCTATGCATCACTCGAATATAACTTTATTCGTTTCGATCCTGCAGACATGGTGCGTTTAGATATTCTCATCAACGGCGACCGAGTCGACGCCTTGGCTATGGTTATCCATAGATCAAACATTCGTCACCGTGGTTTAGCTTTAGTGGATAAGATGAAAGAACTTATTCCACGTCAGATGTTTGATATTGCGATTCAAGCGGCGGTGGGCAGTCAAATTATTGCCCGTTCAACCGTAAAAGCCCTGCGTAAAGACGTAACGGCTAAGTGTTATGGCGGCGACGTTTCTCGTAAGAAAAAACTCTTAAATAAACAAAAAGAGGGTAAGAAACGGATGAAGCAAGTAGGTAACGTTGAGGTGCCACAAGAAGCATTCTTAGCGGTACTTAAGCTAAACGAGTAATCGTTAGCATAAGAAGTGACAATTTAGTTGACTATTGCGCCGCTGTTTGCGGCGCTTTAGTTAGGTTATCGCATTGGTTTATCACTTTGGTTTACCAAGGTCGAATACGGTAAGTTAACTAAAGTATGATATTCGCTGAGTTAGGCACCTTTAATTATTTTTAAGGCAGGAGTTCAATAAGCAATGGCAGCGTATTTTTCCATTATTCTAGTGCTAATCACCCTGATCTCAGGACTTATTTGGTTAGTCGATGTGCTCGTTTTCGCTCCAAAGCGTCGTGAGAGTTTAGCGTTAGCAAAGGCATCACAAGCGAATTTAACTGAAGAAGCTGAGTACCAAATCATTCGTGAGTCGACCATAGTCGAAACCGCGCATTCTATCTTCCCTGTTATTGCCTTTGTGTTGATCCTACGTTCATTCATTTATGAGCCATTTCAAATCCCATCGGGTTCTATGATGCCAACCCTCTTAGTGGGCGACTTCATTCTGGTGGAAAAATTTAGTTATGGGCTTAAAGATCCCGTATGGCGCACTAAACTGGTTGAAACTGGCGAGCCAAAACGCGGTGATGTAGTGGTATTTAAGTATCCTGAAAACCCCGCCATTGACTACATTAAACGTGTTGTCGGTTTGCCGGGTGATAGAATTATTTACCGTAACAAGCAGTTGATGATACAGAAGGCCTGTGGCGTTGAGCAAACAGCTTGCCCAGAACCGCAAGTTATCGCCCGCACTGAGATCAGTCGTGGTGATTACAGCCAAGATGGTGTGCCGTTGCTGCGTTATAAAGAGGAATTGGGTGATGTCGCCCACGATATTTTGATCAACCCAAGTCGACCTGACATGCTGGGATATTTTAAGCGTGAAGGTAATTTACCCGCGGGTGAGTTTTTAGTGCCAGAAGGCCATTACTTTGCCATGGGCGATAACCGCGATAACAGTACCGACAGTCGTTTCTGGGGCTTTGTGCCAGAAGAAAACCTGGTTGGTAAAGCGGTAGCGATTTGGATTAGTTTTGAATTTGACCGTTCAAAAGCCGACTTCCTCCCAACTTGGGTGCCTAGCGGTGTGCGTTTTGAGCGTGTAGGTGGAATTAAATAGCATGGAACCGATTAAAAATTTGCCACGTTTGTGTCGTACTTTAGGTTATGAGTTCAAGAATATTGAGCTTTTGACTCAAGCGCTGACCCACAGAAGTGCGGCAAATAAGCATAATGAGCGCTTAGAGTTTTTAGGTGATTCAATTTTATCTATCGTGATTTCTGATGCTTTGTATCATCAGTTTCCGAAGGCAACCGAAGGCGATTTAAGCCGGATGCGTGCCACCTTAGTTCGCGGTGATACCTTAACTATCATCGCCCAAGAGTTTAAGCTCGGCGATTATTTATATCTCGGTCCTGGCGAGTTGAAAAGTGGCGGATTTAGACGCGAGTCGATTCTTGCCGATGCGGTTGAAGCCATTATTGGCGCCGTTTACCTTGATTCCGATCTCGAAGTTTGCCGTGCATTACTGTTGAAATGGTATGCCGAGCGTTTGGCCGAAATCCAACCTGGGATCAGCCAGAAAGACGCTAAGACATTACTGCAAGAACATTTACAAGGGTTTAAAAAGCCGCTGCCTGATTACCAAGTAATCAACATAGAAGGCGATGCCCACGATCAGACATTTACCGTTGAATGTCGTATTGAAGACTTGAGTCAAAGCGTCATTGGTGTGGCGAGTTCACGCCGTAAAGCCGAGCAAATCGCGGCCGCTCAAGTATTGGAGTTACTAAAGAAATGACCAAAAAAACAGACTTGTCAGGTATCGATGCTGCAAAAGCGGCAACTGAGCCGAGTTTAGATGAATTACTGGCAAGGATGAATGCGGCCGCGCCAACGCCGTCGGCCCAATACGATGTCACTTATTGCGGCATGGTGGCGATCATTGGTCGCCCTAACGTCGGTAAATCAACGTTAATCAACCGTTTGCTTGGTCAGAAGGTAAGTATTACTTCTAAAAAACCACAAACAACGCGCCACCGTATCATGGGTATTCATACTGATGGTCCGAAGCAAATCGTGTTCATCGATACACCTGGTTTACACATAGAAGAGCAGCGGGCGATTAACCGCCTGATGAACCGCGCAGCAGCCAGTTCGCTTGCCGATGTGGCTATGGTGATTTTTGTGGTCGATGGCATGACGTGGACCGCCGATGATGAGATGGTGTTGAGTAAATTACGCCGTGGCGGTGAAGAGCGTCAGACAATTCTGGCGATCAATAAAGTCGACAATATCAAAGACAAAGAATCGCTGTTCCCGTATTTGGAAGAAGTCGCCAAAAAATATCCTTTCGATGAAATTTTGCCGATTTCAGCCAGTAAAGGTACCAACGTTAAGCGCATTTTAGAGCTAGCGGCGGCGTCGATTCCTGAAGGACCTTTCTTCTTCCCTGAAGACTATGTTACCGATCGTTCGCAACGTTTTATGGCGTCGGAAATTGTGCGTGAAAAACTGATGCGCTTCTTAGGTGATGAATTACCCTATGATGCGACAGTTGAGATTGAACAGTTCAAGATGATGGAAAATGGTGTTTATCAAATCAATGCCTTGATCCTTGTTGAGCGTGAAGGTCAAAAACGTATGGTGATTGGTAGCAAGGGCGAACGTATTCGTACTATCGCAACTCAAGCTCGCTTAGACATGGAGACCTTGTTTGATAATAAAGTTTTCCTCGAAGTGTGGGTGAAAGTGAAATCCGGTTGG
Organism: Shewanella sp. M16; assembly: GCF_018224605.1. Lineage (NCBI taxonomy): Bacteria > Pseudomonadati > Pseudomonadota > Gammaproteobacteria > Alteromonadales > Shewanellaceae > Shewanella > Shewanella sp. M16. The sequence continues at coordinate 116,001 of NZ_JAGTUL010000007.1, forward strand.
GCCGATGATGAACGCGCCTTGCGTAGCTTAGGTTACGGCGACGATTAAGCATTAATTTCAGCGAGCGCGCTTACCGATGAAACGTGGTTACGTTTTACATCATCGCCCATATCGAGAGTCCAGTGTCTTAGTTAACCTGTTAGTTGACGGCATTGGACGGGTTGATGTGGTTGCCCGAACCGGCAGCGGTAAGCGCTCTATCAAGAGTATTCTCCAGCCCTTTCAACCGCTGATCTTCGAATTTAGCGGTAAGTCTGAATTAAAAACCTTAACTCAAGTCGAAGCCGCTGCGCCTGCTGTGCCTCTTTCTGGTCAAAGCTTGTTTGCTGGCATGTATATCAATGAGTTATTGGTTCGCACTTTGTCTGTACAGCACAATGCCGAAGAGTTGTTCCTCATTTATCATCAAGCTTTAGTCGGCCTTGCCGCGAAGTTTTGCCAATCCCAACTGCGTTATATTGAGCTTGCCTTGCTGCGGGAATTAGGTTTTATGCCTTCTCTTAGCCGCGATACTCAAGGTGAACCACTCGTGCCTGACGATTATTACCAGCTCGTGCCTGAGTTAGGTTTTCAATTTGTGCTTAACTCCCGTGCTCGCAACGCCTACCAAGGGGCAATGTTGACGGCGCTTAACGATAACCAGCTCACCGAAGCACATTTTTTGAGCGCGAAGTTGTTGATGCGCTCCCTGTTAACGCCATTACTCGGGACTAAACCTTTGTTGAGTCGACAATTGTTCGTCAGCACTGCCGTACCAACTAAGATTGATGGGAATAATTCGCCCTAGCTCCTGTTTTTTAGCGTGAGCCTAAGTACAATAGGCCGCAATATCAGCGTTAAACATTAAGGAGTTCCCGATGAGCCGTATCTTATTGGGCGTGAATATCGACCATATTGCTACTCTGCGCCAAGCCCGTGGCACCAGTTATCCTGATCCTGTGCATGCTGCTGCCGTTGCTGAACATGCTGGCGCCGATGGCATCACTATTCATTTGCGTGAAGACAGACGCCACATCATAGACCGCGATGTATATTTGTTGGCAAAAACCTTGAAAACCCGCATGAATTTTGAATGCGCTGTGACCGAAGAAATGCTTAACATCGCCTGTGAAATTAAGCCGACCTATGTCTGTTTAGTGCCAGAAAAACGTCAAGAAGTCACCACTGAAGGTGGCTTAGATGTGGCGGGACAATTAGATAAAATCACTGCTGCAGTTAGTCGTTTAGCTGCTGAGGGTATTCAAGTCTCCTTATTTATCGATGCCGATAAAACTCAAATTGATGCCGCTGTTGCCTCTGGCGCACCGCTTATTGAAATTCATACGGGCTGTTATGCCGATGCTAAAACGGAAGCAGAAGAAGCCACTGAGTTAGCGCGTATTAGCGAAATGGCAAAATACGCCCATGGCAAAGGTTTAGTGGTTAACGCAGGTCATGGTCTGCATTATCACAACGTGAAACCGATTGCGGCGATTCCTGAGTTATATGAACTCAATATCGGTCATGCGATTGTCGCACGTGCCGCCATTGACAGTTTAGCGACAGCAGTGAAAGACATGAAAGTGTTAATGCTTGAAGGTCGTCGAGGCGAATAATGGCGATTGTCGGCCTAGGCACAGATATCGTCGAGATTGAGCGTATTCAGGTCCATGTGGCACGCGCAGGTGACAAGCTGGCGAAACGTGTGCTGACCGAGTCTGAGTTAGCCATTTATACTGCCCATAGTCAGCCAAGTCGTTATCTTGCCAAGCGTTTTGCGGCAAAAGAAGCCGCAGCCAAAGCCCTCGGTACGGGTATTGGCCGCGGTGTGTCGTTTCAGCATATTCACATTGGCAACAATGAGGATGGTGCACCGACGATTCACTTTACCGAGGGTGCGCTGACGCGCTTACAGCAGCTTAAAGCGACGGTTGGGCATATCTCTATTGCCGATGAAAAATCCTATGCGATTGCGACGGTAATCATAGAGTCTCAATAAACCCGAGTTTGTGTCTGTTGGCGGTAAAAAAGGAACCTTAGGGTTCCTTTTTTCATTTCTGGATGGGTATCCAAATCAGTGCCAAATTACTGAATGCAACAATTTATTTACTTTTACTGTTCAGCTTAATTGTTTTACGTTAGTTTATGGCTTGCGCGTCGCTCAATTTGGCGCACGTAAAATCAGGGGCAAATGAAGAGGAACCCGACATGAAATCCGCCGCAGAGCAGTTATCGACCTACAAAAGTGTGCATTTAAATCAGCGTAATATTCAGACCCATTTTATTGGCATCCCACTGATTATTTGGTCTGCTTTCCTGTTGTTGGCCACAGTGCGTATTCCGCTGGGCAGTATGGGGGAGGCAAGTTTAGCAGTGATAGTCGGTATATTCGTGTTGGCCTATTATGTCCGTTTACACTTAAGGCTTTCAATGGGGCTCATCTTATTTATGGTACCTGTGCTGCTCACAACTGAGTGGGCGGCGCATATCGCTGGTGCCACTTGGCTTGCCTTAGGGGTATTTTTGGTGGGCTGGGTGTTCCAGCTAATCGGCCATCAATATGAAAAAGCCAAGCCTGCCTTTGTGGATGACTTAAATCAGCTATTAATTGGGCCATTTTTCTTAATGGCGGAAGTGTATTTTATGTTGGGCTTAGAAAAGGCGCTGAATGCCCAGATAACACCAATGGCGCTTGAGAAGCGTCGTATGCTTGAGGCGAAAAAGTCTGCATAGCTTGGCTAGATAGTGAATTAGAGTAGATAGATTTATAGCTTGGGGGAGCATCATCGCTTGGAGGAAATCGTCCGCCGGACCACATCTTAACTTGTGTGGTTCGGCCATTTTTTATGCTCAAAATTGAGGATTAAACTCTGGGGGGATGATAATACAGCGGGATAATTCTCACTGTATTAATCATATTCTCTGACACATCAATTATCTCTAATGGATAACCTGCTAAACGTAAACTGGTATTCGCAGAAGGAATTTCCTCCAGATACTCCAGAATCAGACCATTGAGGGTTTTAGGGCCATCGGTGGGAAAGTTCCACTTCATTTCTTTATTCAAATCGCGGATCGTAATGCCCGCATCAACTAAGTAGCTACCATCTTGCTGGACCTTAATGTCTTCACTCGGGGTGGTCAACATAGAAGTGGTAAAGTCGCCGACAATCTCTTCGAGAATATCTTCGAGTGTTACTAGACCTTGAATATCACCATATTCATCAACGACTAAGCCGATGCGCTCTTTATTTTGTTGGAAGTTAGCTAGCTGCACATTGAGTGGCGTACCTTCTGGCACAAAGTAGAGTTCTTTCACTGCACGTAGCAAAGATGACTTGCTAAATTGCTCTTTAGATTGGAGGCGCAGGGCGTCACGTAAGTGAATAAAGCCCACTGCATCGTCTATGGTGTCGCGATACACTAAAACTCGGGTATGTGGACTTTGGATTACCTGACGATTGATAACCTTAAATTCGTCATTGACGTTAATTCCGTAGATATCTGAGCGTGGCACCATAATATCTTCAACGGTGACTTTCTCTAAATCCAAGATAGATAACAGCATTTCTTGGTGGCGTCGGGGGATGAGTGCCCCTGCCTCATGTACCACTGTGCGCAACTCTTCTTGGCTTAGCGCATCGCTACTATTAACGGTTTTTATCCCCATCAAACGTAAGATGCCTGTGGTTATTAAATTAACGCTTGAGACAACATAGGCAAAGGTCGAGGAAAGTATAAGTAGCAGTATGCTAGAGGGAAAAGCAATACGCTCAGGATTTAGCGCGGCGATGGTTTTTGGCGTGACTTCAGCAAAAACGAGCACGACTAACGTAAGCACGCCTGTTGCAACAGCGACCCCTAAGTCGCCCCAAAGACGCATACCAATGATAGTCGCAATAGCAGATGCGGAAATATTGACTAAGTTATTGCCAATTAAGATCAATCCAATCAAACGGTCAGGACGCTCAAGTAACTTCAAGGCTCTAATCGCCCCTTTATGGCCATTGTTGGCTAAGTGGCGTAGACGGTAACGGTTGAGAGTCATCATTGCGGTTTCTGAGCCTGAAAAATAGGCAGAGAATAGGATAAGCACTAGTAAAACGATCAGGAGTGCGCTTGTCGATATAGCGTCCAAAAAAGGCTCCAATGTGGCCAGTAAACTTAAGTAAATACCGACATTTAAAAAAAGTGTCAAGTCGGCCGCAGCAATAACTGCCCCAGCCGACTTAAATGTTTAGTTGAGGATTAACTCTTTGACAATGCGCGCGCCAAAATATGCGAGCGAAAGTAAGGATGCGCCAGTCAGAGTATAAATGACTGCGGTACGAATTTTACAACCGACCCAATACTGTTGCCACAGCATAGTAATGTATACAAACCAAGCCATTATCGACAGAATTGCCTTATGACCTTTACCATCGGCGAACATATCTTCAAGGAAGATAAAACCAGTCGCGAGCGACAAACTGAGCAAGATAACGCCGATAATCACTAGGTGATACAGTTGTTTTTCAACTGTCATCAGCGGCGGAATGCCAGGGCTCAGCATAAATTGTTTTTTCTTCAGTTTATTTTGGATCATCGCCAGTTGTATCGCATACAGGGCGGCAATCATCAGGGCGCTGTAGGCCATGAGTGACAATACGACGTGGGCTAATACTTCAGGATAAAGCTCAAAATGCGTGATGAACTTAGGCGGCAATAACCAGAGTAGGGCAACCGAAAGCACTGAACAGGCATAAACCACGGGCACGACGACGATGACTTTCAGCCTGAACATCAATATCGTAAAAGTAAAAGCGATAATCCAGTTCACTAAGGAAATCACATTCGTCAGGCTAAAGTTTTGGCCATCTGTGGTGAAAATCACTTGTGATAATGCTGCGGCATGCAAAATTACCGCAATAGCGGCAAAGCCTGCGACAGCACGGCGATTCGGACCGTCTGGGTGAAACAATCGACTCGTCACTAGTACCAATGCAATGCAATAAAAAAACATGGCTGAGGCAGAAAAGATGACCATGGGTAATTAACCTATTTGTGTAGTTAAAGGTGCCTTAAAAACGGGGCATACAGATCAATATTTTCCCTAGAATAACATGAGCTGTCGGCAAATGGGCAGTGACATGAGTTGCAAAATTTAGCAGATTCTTATTGTTAGGGTTAAATAGTGTGTCGACGACAATAAAACATGACTCAGCGCAAGTAAAACACTTAACCACAATCAAGATAGGTGCAGCAGTAGCATAATGCGCATGCATCGTTATAATACAGCCCATCAATCGAGATTCTTAAAGGTATAGAACAGGACGATGTTTGAGAACCTAACCGACAGACTGTCACGCACACTGAAAAATATCAGTGGCCGTGGTCGCTTAACTGAAGAAAACGTTAAGGAAACCCTGCGCGAAGTGCGTATGGCACTGCTGGAGGCCGATGTTGCCCTGCCTGTGGTGCGTGAATTTGTTAATAACGTAAAAGAACGTGCCGTAGGCCAAGAAGTCTCTAAAAGCTTAAGCCCTGGCCAAGCCTTTATTAAGATAGTTCAAAGTGAACTTGAAAAATCCATGGGCGAGGCGAATGAAGCCCTAGATTTAGCCACTCAGCCGCCAGCTGTGATTATGATGGCAGGTCTGCAAGGTGCGGGTAAAACCACCAGTGTGGCCAAACTGGGTAAATTTTTACGCGAACGCCATAAAAAATCGGTATTAGTCGTCAGTGCTGACGTTTATCGCCCTGCGGCGATTAAACAGCTTGAGACGTTAGCGCAAGAAGTGGCGGTGGAGTTTTTCCCATCGGACGTTAGCCAAAAGCCAATCGACATTGCGAAAGCGGCGATTGCCCACGCTAAATTAAAGTTTATCGATGTGGTGATCCTCGATACCGCGGGTCGTCTGCATGTCGACGAAGCCATGATGGACGAGATCAAAGGCTTACACGCAGCGGTTAAGCCTATCGAAACCTTGTTCGTTGTTGATGCTATGACAGGTCAAGATGCGGCAAACACCGCTAAGGCGTTTAACGAAGCTTTGCCACTGACAGGGGTTATCTTAACCAAAGTCGATGGTGATGCGCGCGGTGGTGCGGCGTTATCGATTCGCCACATTACGGGCAAGCCGATTAAATTCCTCGGTGTGGGTGAAAAGACCGACGCGTTAGAGCCATTCCATCCAGACCGTATTGCCTCACGCATTTTGGGCATGGGCGATGTGTTATCGCTTATCGAAGAAGTTGAGCGCGGCGTCGATAAAGAAAAGGCCATGAAGCTGGCTTCGAAAGTGAAGCAAGGTGGCAGTTTCGATTTAGAAGATTTCCGTGAGCAGTTACAGCAAATGAAAAATATGGGCGGCATGATGAATATGCTGGAAAAACTGCCCGGTGTCGGTCAATTGCCCCCAGAAGCCTTAGCGCAAATCCAAGACGGCAAGATGACAGGTCAAATGGAAGCCATCATTAATTCGATGACTTCCAAGGAGCGTAAGAACCCTGATTTAATCAAGGGCTCACGCAAACGTCGCATCGCAGCTGGTTCTGGCACGCAAATTCAAGATGTAAACCGTTTATTGAAACAGTTTACTCAAATGCAAAAGATGATGAAAAAAATGTCTGCTAAAGGCGGCATGCAAAAAATGATGCGCGGAATGCGTGGCATGATGCCGCCAGGAATGAAATTTCCGGGACGTTAATCGGGCATTTTTAGTTAAACTTAGCACTTTATCAGTCGGTTGAATCTGGCAACAATGAACCGCTTACTGAGGGCGCAGGCGTAATAATCGCCATCTTTGGTTGCATTCGTTGGAAAGTCAGGTAAAATCTTCCGGCTTTCTATCTGGGACTCTTCGCGAACACGGGGTTCCAGTTTTTATTTTTGCTTCAAGCAAATCATTAGAGGATTGAAAACGCATGGTTACCATTCGTTTAGCTCGTGGCGGCGCAAAAAAGCGTCCATTTTACAACATCGTTGTTGCTGATAGCCGTAACGCTCGTGACGGTCGTTTCATCGAGCGTGTTGGTTTCTTCAACCCATTGGCCCGTGGCCAAGAAGAAACTTTACGTTTAGACCTAGCTCGCGTTGAGCACTGGGTTTCTAACGGTGCAGCTGCTACAGAACGTGTAGCAAAACTGATCAAAGACGCTCGTAAAGCAACAGCTTAATAGCGTTAAGGTATAGATTGATGAGCAGTAACCAACAGCCAGTCGTACTGGGGAAATTAGGCTCCTGTCATGGCATTAAAGGTTGGCTGAAAATCACCGCCTATACCGATTCTGTTGAAGGTATCTTTGACTATTCACCTTGGCTTATTAAAGAAAATGGTGAATGGCGCGAAATAAAGGTCACCCAGTGGCGTTATCAAGGTAAGGCCGTTGTTGCCTTACTTGATGGCGTAGAAACACGGGAGCAAGCGCAAATGCTCACAAATTGTGAGATTGCGATTTTGCCGGAACAGATGAACGATTTGCCAGCAGATGAATTCTACTGGCGTGATCTCATCGGTTGCGAAGTGGTCAATACAACAGGCTATAACATGGGGATTGTCGATCAGATCGTGGAAACAGGATCGAACGACGTATTACTCGTTAAAGCCAACGCTAAAGATAGTTTCGGCAAAGTGGAACGTATGATCCCCTTTGTCCCTGAGCAGTTCATCAAAACGGTGGACCTGCAAGGTAAACAGATTTTAGTGGATTGGGATCCTGACTTCTAAGTCGAGGTACAACAGATGTGGTTAGGGGTAATAACCCTGTTCCCAGAGATGTTCCGTGCCGTGACAGACTTTGGTGTTACGGGTCGAGCCGTGAAAAACGGCCTGCTCGAGTTGCATACGTGGAATCCCCGTGATTTCACCCATGATAGACACAATACGGTAGATGACAGGCCTTACGGCGGTGGTCCCGGAATGTTGATGATGGTGCAACCCTTACGCGATGCCATCCATGCAGCGAAAGCCGCAGCGGGTGAAGGTGCGAAGGTGATTTACTTGTCACCTCAAGGACGCAAGCTGGATCAGCAAGGCGTCACTGAGTTGGCTCAATCATCACGTTTGATTTTGGTCTGTGGTCGATACGAAGGTATTGATGAACGCATCATTCAAACGGAAGTGGATGAAGAGTGGTCGATAGGGGATTACGTGCTTTCGGGCGGCGAATTACCGGCGATGACTCTGATAGATTCAGTATCGAGATTGGTTCCTGGCGTGCTAGGAAAACAAGCTTCGGCGGAGCAAGATTCTTTCTCCGACGGTTTACTGGATTGCCCACATTACACTCGCCCTGAAAGCTTGGATGGTCTTGACGTACCGGCAGTGCTGCTAAGTGGCAACCACGAACAAATTAGACTCTGGCGTTTACAGCAAAGCCTTGGTAGGACTTTACTTAGACGGCCAGAATTATTGCAAAATCTAGCTCTGACTGACGAACAAACGACTCTATTAGCGCAGTTCGTTGAAGCAATGAACAAGCATGCTTAGTCGTAGCTCAGTTAATTCTAGAACGGAGTAAGTTATGAACAACATCATTAAAATGCTCAACGATGAGCAAATGAAACAAGACGTACCTGCGTTTGGTGCTGGTGATACAGTAGTCGTTCAGGTTCGTGTTAAAGAAGGCGATAAAGAGCGTTTACAGGCTTTTGAAGGCGTTGTAATTGCTAAGCGTAACCGTGGTCTGCACTCTGCATTCACAGTACGTAAAATCTCTAATGGCGAAGGTGTTGAGCGTGCTTTCCAAACGCACAGCCCACTGATCGCTAGCATTGAAGTTAAGCGTCGTGGTCGCGTTCGTCGCGCCAAACTGTACTATCTGCGTGATCGTTCAGGTAAATCTGCACGTATCCGTGAGAAGCTGGCAACTAAGTAATAGTTACCGCTACAGAAAACAAGACGTAGTGTTCGCACAGAAAACCGCCCTAGTGGCGGTTTTTTGTTGCTGTTTTTTGAGTATTTATACTTGATCTAAAGAGAATGAAAAGGCATAGTGGTCGTCCGATTGTAATGGTGTAACATTACAAAAGTACATTGCGACGGATTTACGCTATTTTATATCCGAAATGAATACCCAAGCTGACTTGAAGTCCTGCTTCGACAACTGGGTTAAACACTAAGTCTTAGGTGGTAAGCATGCAACAAGATACGATTAACAACGTACACATCAGTTCAGAGAAAGTCTTAATCACGCCGCAAGAGCTTAAAAATGCCTTGCCACTCTCTGAGCATGCTTATCGCTATATCCTCAATGCTCGCAAAACCGTGGCTGATATTGTTCATAAGCGTGACAATCGAGTATTAATTGTCACTGGCCCTTGCTCAATCCATGATATCGCCGCCGCAAAAGAATACGCTTTAAGGCTTAAAACTCTGCACGATGAACTCAGTGATGAGTTTTATATCTTAATGCGAGTCTACTTTGAAAAGCCGCGTACTACGGTAGGTTGGAAGGGCATGATCAACGATCCCGATATGGATGAATCCTTCGATGTCGAAAAAGGCCTGAAAATGGCCCGTGAGCTGATGATTTGGTTGGCCGAGTTAGGACTGCCTGTTGCAACCGAAGCACTCGATCCTATCAGTCCTCAGTACATTTCTGAGCTTGTCACTTGGTCTGCCATTGGCGCTCGCACCACTGAATCGCAGACCCATAGAGAAATGGCATCGGGTTTGTCTATGCCGGTGGGCTTTAAAAATGGCACCGATGGTAAGCTCGATGTAGCGATTAATGCGCTAAAATCGGCGGCCAGTAGCCACAGATTTATGGGTATTAACCAACAGGGCCAAGTCGCATTATTGCAAACTGCAGGTAATCCCGATGGCCATGTTATTTTACGCGGTGGTGCAACGCCCAACTATGATGCGGCAAGTGTGGCAGAGTGTGAAACGCAGCTCCATAAAGCCAAACTCAATGCCCGTTTGATCATCGATTGCAGCCATGGCAATTCATCCAAAGACTACAGCCGCCAAAAGCCTGTGTGTGAAGATGTGTTCGAGCAGATTTATAACGGCAATAAGTCGATTATTGGCGTCATGCTAGAAAGTCATTTAAATGAAGGCAATCAAAGTTGTGATAGGCCATTAAGCGAGCTAGCTTACGGTGTTTCTGTAACAGATTCTTGTATTAATTGGGAAAAAACAGAAACCATTTTACGGGAAGGCGCAGCGAAGTTATCTTCAATACTTCCAACGCGTTTCGATATGCTTAAAGTAGCTAATGCTTAAATTGGTTACAGCTTAATGGACTCAGGTATGAATGAAAAAACAACGGCCGAATTAGAACACCTTCGCGGCCTGATTGATGGTGTTGATCAGCAATTACTGCACTTACTGCGTAAGCGCTTGGATCTCGTTGCGCAAGTGGGCACGGTGAAACACGGCGCCGGTTTACCTATTTATGCACCTCAGCGTGAAGCCGCCATGCTGGCTAAACGCCGTGAAGAAGCAAAAACTATGGGGATCGAGCCGCAGTTGATCGAAGATATTTTGCGTCGCTTGATGCGCGAGTCTTACCTTAATGAGAAAGATGTAGGCTTTAAACAAGTCAAAAAAGATTTAGGATCTGTGGTGATTGTCGGCGGTAAAGGGCAACTCGGTGGACTTTTCTCACAAATGCTGACCTTATCCGGCTACCAAGTGAATCTGCTCGATAAAGATGATTGGCAGCAAGCGGATAACCTATTTGCCGATGCGGGGATGGTGTTAGTGACTGTGCCGATTGCGATTACTTGCGAGCTTATTCGTGAAAAGCTGACCCAGTTACCAGCAGATTGCATTCTGGCGGATTTGACCTCCATCAAGACTGAGCCAGTTAAAGCCATGCTTGAGGCGCATTCTGGTCCCGTCGTTGGTTTTCATCCTATGTTTGGTCCTGATGTGGGCAGTCTGGCGAAGCAAGTCGTGGTGGTGTGTCATGGTCGCTCGCCGGAAAAATACCAGTGGTTACTTGAGCAGATCGCCATTTGGGGAGCTCGGATTGTCGAAGCAGAACCTGAGCGTCACGACAATGCGATGCAGCTAGTGCAGGCAATGCGTCACTTCTCGACCTTTGTGTATGGTTTGAATCTGTGTAAGGAAGAGGCCGATATTGATACTTTACTGCAATTTAGCTCGCCGATTTACCGATTAGAATTAGCTATGGTAGGGCGCTTATTCGCCCAAAGCCCAGAGCTTTACGCCGATATTATTTTTGCACAGCAAGATAGCCAGCATGCTATTGGTGATTATTTAGATAACTACCGTGAAGCGTTAGAGCTACTAAAACGGGGTGACAGGAACGAGTTTATTAAGCAGTTCCAAAGTGTCGCCAAATGGTTTGGGGATTTTGCCCCTCAATTCCAACGCGAAAGCCGTATTATGCTGCAATCGGTAAATGATATGAAAACCAATTAATAAATAAACAGTTACTCTTTAAAACGCCCATCATTGATGGGCGTTTTTTTATGGATTTTTAACAGGTCACATTGTATTTATTAGTAATTGCTTAAGGTGATCTTTCTCTAACATTTAGCATCTCACTTTAGAAATGACTGTCGCTTATGGCACGTTTAGGTAGACTAGTTTTAAACATGCAAAAATAAAGCATGAATTTAAATTAGGAGTCTATCCATGTTCTGTATTCAGTGTGAGCAAACCATTCGTACACCCGCTGGCAATGGTTGTAGTTATTCCCAAGGTATGTGTGGCAAGTTGGCGGCAACGTCCGATCTGCAAGACTTGCTGATTTACATGCTGCAAGGCGTGTCTGTTTATGCGGTTAAAGCTCGCGAGCTGGGCATTATCGATGCTGAAATTGATAGTTTTGTGCCTAAAGCCTTTTTCGCGACCCTCACCAACGTCAACTTCGATGATGAGCGCATTATGGCCTATACCCAGCAGGCGGCTAAGTATCGTGCTCAGTTAAAAGCTTCTTACGAAGCGGCTTGTGAACAAGCCGGTATTGCTGCTGAGCAAGTGCCGCAAGTCGCTCAGTTAGTGCTGGGGACCAGTAAGATTGAAATGCTAGCGCAGGCACCGATTGCACTGCTGAATAAAGATAAGCATGAAGTTCATGAAGACATCATGGGATTGAGGTTATTGTGTTTATATGGTCTTAAGGGCGCGGCTGCTTATATGGAGCATGCTCGCGTGTTGGGTCAGACTGATGCTGATGTGGCAGGGCGCTTCCATGAAATCATGTCTTTCTTAGGTGAGCCGAGTGTAGATGGCGATAAGCTGTTTACTACGGCTATGGACATAGGTCAGTTGAACTACCGCATAATGGCAATGCTGGATGCGGGTGAAACTCAGGCCTTTGGTCATCCTGAGCCAACAGTGGTCAACACTAAGTCAGTTAAGGGTAAAGCCATACTAGTCTCTGGCCATGACATGAAGGATTTAGAGCTTATTCTCGATCAGACTGCAGGCAAGGGTATCAATGTGTTTACCCACGGTGAAATGCTTCCTGCACTAGCGTATCCAGCCTTTAAAAAATATGCACATCTTGTCGGAAATTACGGCAGTGCTTGGCAGAATCAACAGCAAGAATTTGCCAATTTCCCTGGCGCTGTAGTGATGACATCTAACTGTATTATCGATCCAAATGTGGGTAGTTATAGTGATCGTATCTTTACTCGCAGCATAGTGGGCTGGCCTGGTGTGGTGCATATCGAAGGAGATGATTTCTCGGCTGTCATTGATAAAGCGTTAGCCTTAGAAGGCTTTATCTATGATGAAATCCCACACACTATCACTATTGGTTTTGCCCGCAATGCCTTGATGGCCGCAGCGCCCGCCGTGGTTGAAAATGTAAAGAGTGGTGCGATTAAGCATTTCTTCCTTGTTGGCGGTTGCGATGGCGACAAAGCCGACAGAAGCTACTTCACTGAACTTGCTAAATCCACACCTAAGGATTCAATAATCCTGACGCTAGGCTGTGGTAAGTATAAATTCAATAAGCTCGAATTTGGTGACATTAACGGTATTCCACGTTTGCTCGATGTGGGCCAATGTAACGATGCCTATTCAGCGATTCAGTTAGCGATTGCATTAGCTGAAGTGTTTGAATGTGATATCAATGAATTACCTCTAAGCTTAGTGCTTTCTTGGTTTGAGCAAAAAGCCATTGTAGTACTGCTGACCCTGTTGTCACTTGGCGTTAAAAATATTCGAACAGGCCCGACGCCACCTGCGTTCCTGACGGCCAATTTAGCCAAAATTTTGGAAGATAAGTTTGGCTTGCGTAATACCACGACAGTCGAAGCCGATTTAAAAAATATGTTAAACGTGGCTTAAATCAACCAAGAATTGTTGCTGAACTGCGGTTTTTGCTTATTTACTGAGGCCGCAGTGTTTTGTGGGTAAATGCTATGAACATGAGTGTGATAGCGGGAGCGCGGGCATTATCGGTTTCGCCCCATAAACCTGGAAGTGTTAATCAATTAGTGTGCGTCGAACGCTGGAATGAAACCTCGGATGTCGTGAGTTTTCGTTTTCAAGCGGGCGAGCCGATGAAGTTTGACTATAAGCCCGGTCAGTTTATGACCTTTGTGCTTGAGATTAATGGCGAGCAAGTGTGCCGCAGTTATACCTTGTCATCATCGCCATCTAGGCCATATTCCTTGATGGTGACGATTAAGCGTGTTGCGGGTGGACTCGTATCTAATTATCTTATCGACAATCTATTACTCGGCCAGAGTGTGCGAGTGCTGCCGCCCGCGGGGCAATTTAATCTGTTTGATATTGCTCGGCTAAGCCATAAACAGCCAGAGACTGAAAAGTTAGATGCTAATCTGTTAGCTATAACGGCGCAGAAATACCTTTTTTTGAGTGCTGGTTGCGGTATTACCCCCATGTACTCTATGTCGCGTTATCTGACTGATACGCAAATTGATGCTGATATTGCCTTTGTGCACAGTGCGCGATCAGAGAATGATATTATTTTTAAGTCATCATTGGCGACTATGGCCAACCGTTTTAATGCATTTAAGCTCAGCTACGTACTTGAGACTGTCACTGAAACACTGGGGTGTTCACCAAAGATAGCATTCGATTTCGGGCGGTTAAGTGCACAGATGCTACAAACCTTAGTACCTGATTTTGCAGAGCGTACTATCTACCTTTGTGGGCCAGAACCTTATATGCAAGCGGTAAAAGCCTTATTGGTCGAACTCAATTTTGATATGAGTCGGTTATACCATGAGAGTTTTGCCACGGCCGAGAAAGTTGCCCGCAGTCAGCTTATGCAAGCAAACTCGTCAGATGGAACGAGTGAAAACCCACCTGAAGGGACTTTTACCTTGTCTATTGGCGATCGAAGCACGACGCTAAATCAAGGACAAAGTCTGCTGGAGGGAATTGAGGCCGAAGGGTTGCCGATTATTGCAGCCTGTCGTTCGGGCGTTTGCGGCGCGTGTAAGTGTCAAGTCTTGGAGGGAGAAACGGTATCGACAAGTGTGATGACACTGACTGCTGCAGAAATTGAGGCCGGTTTTGTACTCGCTTGCTCCACAACATTAGCATCCGACGTGACACTTAAACTTTAACGTGCTGCTAATCAGCGTCATTTACTTGTGACTTATTTTTAAATGGATGGAAATATTTCTAATCCTTAGTTGCGCTTATCTCAGTGAGAACGTAAGGTTAATGGCAAGGGCGTATGATGTTTGCGCCCAGTCTATTAGTCTGGCTGGAGTCTCTCAATGACAATGACAACTACTTATGCCGCAAAAATTGAAGACCGTACTCTGGGACATTTGTTGTACGCCTTGATGTCGGGTTTTCCCTTATTATTACTTCCTGTGCTGCTAAGTTTGTTCATTAATCTTTCCCAACGCCAATTCCATGGTAATCCATTATTGGCGTCGCATTTACGTTGGCAACGGCATTCTAATCTCGCCTTTCTTGGCTTGCTAGTGCTCGGCTATTGCGTTCCACTGACTTGGCTCAGTCTTTCGATTTATCTCTTTGGGATCATTTGGTTTTGCCACAGGATCATTAAAGGGTGGTTAAGTCTATTGGATGGTTTAGAAATCTAAACTTGTGCTAGAGTCTCTAAATTGATGATTTTTAGAGGCTCTTATGTCCAGCTACCAAATTCTGTGTGTCCTCTGCGCGTTGGCGCTAGTGACTTCGGTTATCTCCTCTCGCGTCCATAAACTGCAGGAAACTGTGGCCATTACTGCTATTGCCCTAGGAATGAGTTTGTTGTTGCTCCTTGGGGGAAAGGCTTTAGGTGGGGACATTTATGTGTATTTTGTCTCTGGCTTAGAGAAACTCGATTTTCAAGCTTTACTGCTCAATGGCATGCTCGGTTTTTTACTCTTTGCTGGCGCATTACAAATCCGCTTAAAAATACTGAGGCATCAAAAGTGGGAGATCCTAATCCTTGCTTTTATAAGCACCTTATTGTCGACATTTATTATAGGTGGGCTGTTATTTTGGTTCGCGCCTATGCTGGGTCTCCCGCTACAATTCAGCCACTGCTTACTGTTCGGCGCCTTGATTTCGCCCACCGATCCTATCGCTGTTTTGGCTATTTTAAAGAAAATGGGTGCGCCGGAAGATATTGCGATTCAAGTAGAAGGAGAATCTTTATTTAACGATGGCATAGGGTTAGTGATTTTTGTGGCAATATCGCAATTGGCTTTCTCCACCGAGCCACTGACGTTTATCCATATCTCTGAGTTATTTATTCGTGAGGCAGTAGGTGGGGTTATTTACGGTGGCGTGCTTGGTTTTCTGCTGCATCATTTTTTCCGCTACTGCGAGGAAGAAACGCAATTAATGCTGGTTACCCTGCTGATCCCAACCGCGGGATATGTCATGGCGGATGTGCTTGGTGTTTCTGGTCCTTTAGCTATGGTGAGTGCGGGGATCATCATAGGAAATTTCAGCGTGCCTAAGTTTTTTGCTCGTAATGAGCGAGTGAAACTATTTACTTTTTGGTCGCTGATTGAATCCTTCTTTAATGCCTTACTCTTCCTATTGCTTGGTTTATTACTTTTGTTAGTCACTTTTAAAGCGCCATTATGGTGGTTTATGTTTGTGGCTATACCAATAGTGTTGTTGGCGCGTGCAATGAGTGTGTTATTACCTTATTTGGGCTTTCGATTGTTTAAGTCATACAACCCCTATGCTGAGACGATTTTGATTTGGGGTGGTTTAAGGGGAGGATTAGCCCTCGCTATGGCGATGAGTTTGCCTGAGGGTATCGTCATAGATGCTATTGGTGGTGTAGAGCTGCGGGAGTTGTTGTTAGTGATGACCTATGCCGTCGTCGTATTTTCGATTTTAGTGCAGGGCTCTACTATGACAGGGCTTATCCGTAGGAGTAATGCCGTTACTAAACCATCGAGTGCTGTTGGCTCTTCTTAAAATGCATAAAGGATCACTGCGCTGCAATACTAAACAATATTAAGCCTGCTAGTCATCACACTGGCTAGCAAGCTTGTCTGAGTCAATTAGGGATAAAAGATGTCTTATTTTTCCCTTAACACACTTCGAACTAACCACATTTCACTTTAAATTAAATCAATCAAGATCAAAGCTTTAGTTCGCCCGATATAATTCCCGTACCACAGCGCTTATTAAGTTAAGCGACTCATGGTCATCACTGCTAGCTAGTGGACAATTGAGTATCAATCCATCCACTTTAAGCTGTTTAATACCTTGTGTTTGAACCAATAGGGCATCATCTGATACGGCATAACTTGGGTTGATCAAAATCGGCAAATGGCTCGTGGCTTTAATCTGGATCAGACTCGCTAAATCGAGTGTAGGTAGATTGGCGTTATTTAAGGTTCTAATGCCTGAGTCACACAGAACCAGTTGCTGATTGCCTTGGCTTAAAATGACTTCTGTTGCCGTGAGTAATTCTTCAAAACTTGCCATATCGTTACGCTCAAGTATTAAAGGTATCGGTAGGGTTCCTGCTTGAGTCAGTAAAGTTTGGTTAAACATCTGCTTGCCTGCGAGGAATAACATATCGGCGTGCTGGACTGCTAATGGCATATCAGCTTCTTGCGCTATGGCAATAATGCACACTAGGCCATATTGATGCAGGATTTGGCGTAGTTTAGCGAGAGTAACTTCTGCCATAGTCAGTTGATTAACAGCGCTGAGCAAAACGGCTTGGAATCCCGCTTCTTTAAGCTGCTTCACTTGCTGCTCGAAAGCCGATAATGCTAAATGTGAAATGTCATTATTCAGTGTGATTTGGGCTATGGCACCGACATGCCCTGCACCGATTGTCATTGCGCCACAGTTGATTTCACTGGCTTGCTCTTTATAGGCTTTGCTATATCGAACTGGACTGGCATTAGCACCATTTTCGCTGATGACTTGATCCTTAGAGGTGCTGGGCTCAATCAGTAGCTGGCTGTTGCTCAGCTGTGTGGGCTTGACTGTTTCACAAGGATAACAGCCTAATACTTTGATAAAACGGGTGATCCGCTCGAGTTGCTTTAAACCCGCCTGCATAGATTCACTGGAGATATTCGCGTCGATATCCAAATAGAACATCTCTTCCCAAGGAGTCCCTGGAATCGGGCGTGACTCTAATTTGCTCATGTTTAACTGATGCGCTTTTAGAACCAGTAAGGCTTCCACTAAAGCACCGGCTTTTTGGCCTGTTGCCATGATCAATGTAGTCTTAGCGGGTAACTGCTCTGGTACGGCAACGGCTTTGCGTGCAACAACGATAAAGCGACTTTGGTTGATCTTCTGATTCGCTAAACCTGCTTCTATGGACTCAAGTTGATAGAGTGCACCACCTTCGGCGCTGCCAATCGCTGCTGCACTGTTATCTGGACTTTGGTTTACCTTTTCCATTGCTTCTGCGCTGCTTGAGCAGTATTCCAGTCTCAAGTTTTTGTGTTGAGTTAAATATCTGCTGCATTGGCTAATAGGCTGAGGGTGGGCATAGACAGTTTTGATCTCAGCTAATTTACTGCCAGCTTTTCCTAGTAGGCAATGGCTGACTTCAATCGTCGTTTCGCCAACAATCGACAGACTGGTGTGCTGTAGCACGTCGTAGACTTCGTTGATTGAACCTGAAGATGTGTTCTCAATCGGCAGGAAACCATAATCAGCATGTCCAGACTCAACGGCTTGCACTATTTCATCGAAAGTTTGGCAACCTAAGTCCAGCATTTCAACTTGGCGACGTTGGCAATAGCGTGTAGCTGCGAGATAAGAGTATGAACCTCTAGCACCGAGGTAAGCGATACAATACTGTTGTTTTTGTGTCTCTGGATTGGCGCGGCCGTGAAGGTAAGCTTGTTGATTCAATACTGAATCTTCAATGATGCTCTGGTAAAGGGAGATAACATAGTGGGCATCTAATCCTTTCTCTCTGCCTTCTTTCACGAGGCGAGCGAGCAGTTCTTTTTCCCTTTGAGTATCTCTGATGGGTCTGACATCCACTTCTTTGCTACGGGCTACTTCTAAACTTAAGCGACGGCGCTCAGCGAGTAATGCCAGCAGTTCATTATCCAGATGGGTGATCTGCTCTCGGGTTTGATTTAAAGGCTGTGGTGTATGCATTCTGACCTCAATTGCCGCCATGTATTTTATCAATCGTTTAAGACAAAAAAGCCTCCCAGTTGGGAGGCTTTGGATTTTTACTTTCGTTTTTACACAGTAAATCCGCCTCCTAGAGTGGGGGTGTAAAAAAGAAAGTAAAAAAAGCTGCTGTTATCATTTTCATGATCTTAAAACTAAAGGGCTAGGGCTTAGCTGTCAATCAAAACTTTCTTAAAGGTAATCTAAAAAGAAAGCGCACCCGAGGGTGCGCTGGTTTGGTTCAAGTATGTATATATGGTCAAGCGAGTTTATCCTCCTTATGGTCAGTGTGGGACAAGGTAACACATTCGTTTATCTTACATTTACGTGTAACAGTAAAACATTGACAACTCACTAGATAACGACTTGCATTTACAATGAACATTAACAAGTACTTTATGCAGCATAGCGTATAACCTTGAAACTATGCAGTTTGCAGTACCAGCGAACTTACGTTGACATGTCTTGCACTTATATTTTAACAATTAACACTTGCATGGAGCTATAACATTAAAAACTAACACTAACAAAACGAACATTTAAAAATAAACGATTTACGGCTCATTGGTTGTACTAGGTACATTTTGCTGTAAGAACAGCTTAGCCTTGTCACGCGTTTAGGTCTTGCTACTTACATTATTACCATTATTGCCATTATTATTTTTTACTTTAAAACCTAACATGTTAATACATGGAGCGTATAAAAACTTTCATTTACTGTTATTACAATTTTCGTCAAGTCTAGATTTCCTCCTTTTAAGTTGATAAGTAAACATTATTTAAGGTGTCTATAAATATCAAAACTCAACTAATGGTAAACGTTAACACATTACATAAATAAACATTTATACGTTTTACAGTTTTTACTATACAAATAACACTAAGTAAACTAATGACTTTTAATCAAATCAACGTATTGCACTTACATTAAATCACACGCTAAAAACGCTAACTAACATATCAGTGTAAATATGACTCTCTTTATATAACTAATCTACATCTAACTAAACGTGACAGTTGTTACCTCATTTTATCTCAGTGTTTAGCACGTATTGGTGCTGACCCGTTTTACAATAAACGCTTTTATTCATGTAGCTTTTGTAAATGTGACTTTTGTTTATGTTTACCTGAGCCTCCATTGTGGATATAAACATTTTATAGTTAAAGGTTTTGCTAATGTACTCGTTGTACTGTACTCGGCTCCTTATGTTAACTCTGGTATTCAGCAATGCCGCCTGTTTCTGGTGGTCATCCTGATATTGGGTCAAAATTGAGTACTGCTTTTAGTGAATGCCAACATACTTGATTGTTTCTAAAATCAAATTGTTCGCTCTTGTGTTGCCTCCTTTCCAAACTTGCTATTGAAAGTGGAACCTAGTTGAAAATAAAAATTGAACTTTTAAACGTAGAAATTATAAGTAAAATTAATCATTAACAGTAAACCTTAGTACTTAAAACTATATAGCTTAGATTAGTAGTGCTCCTTAGTTATATCCAGTAACGTTACTTAGAACTTAAGATCTGTTAATCAATATTTGTAAATCAAAATTTAAAGTAAATCAACATTTGAAACGATTTAAATCCGCACCACTTCGATTCTTGCTGTCACTTTGTAAAGTGTAGTAGGTATTTAGTCAAAAGAACTGTTTTTTTCATCATTAAAATGATTGCACTAAGCTTTTGTAAAAACTGTGATCTGATTAAATATTTCTACTTTATTGCTCTCAAAGTGATGCGTTTCTCGTACTCACCAGATTTAAATTATGCCGCATCTTCCTCCTCGTACTCGTCGTCAATTTCAACAACATTATTAGTCGGTGTTAGTGATGTGGAGCGTTGAGCTTCAGGTTTGTGTGTTATGCGATTGAGCTGCTTCTCTAATTTTTGGCCCATAGCGTTAATCGCAGTATATAAATTTTCATGTTTTGCTTGAGCGAAGAGTTCTCCATTTGGGATGCCAACCGATGCTTCAATTTTGAAACCAGGTTTCTCCTCCGTAATGATTACATGGGGATTTATCATTTGCACATCATGCCTTGAAAGTTTTTCAAAACGGCTTTCAATGCGTTCGCGAATAGGAGATGTGACTTCAAGTTGCTTGCTAGTAATCTTTAGCATATTTCGAACCTTCTGTTGTTTCCTTGGATTTCAGATTACCAAGGTTCGCACTATAAAACGAGATGTAGATCACGTTTTTGTGCCCATTAGATACTGTTCGTTGGATATTTGATCACTTAGACAAATATCAATAATTCTTGGCCCAAAAGCCTTGTATTGCCAGCTAAATGGGGTCATATTCGATGGGATAACTCCGCAGTCTTTGCCCTTATTTACTTATATTTACTTTAAGTTTCATCCCGAATCCCGATAAAATACCTCTACTTATTCCATTCGGTCACTTTGAGTTTGCCCATTTTATGAATACTGAACACGTTAAAATTAAGGTCTGGGATTTACCCACGCGAATTTTCCATTGGGGCATGGTGTGTCTGTTGGCACTTTTATGGTGGAGTGCCGATGCGGGCGAAATGCAGTGGCATCAAATTTTTGCTTATAGTTTGCTGATCCTTATTGGATTTAGGATCCTCTGGGGGCTCATTGGTAGCGATACGGCAAGGTTTAGCCACTTTGTTCATCACCCCAAAGTTGTACTCGACTACTTGAGGACGATTCGAACTAAAGGGATGTCTGTGGTACTTGGACACAATCCTATCGGTGGCTATATGGTCATCGCGTTGATTGGGATCATTAGCCTTCAATTAGTTACAGGCCTTTTTGCGACTGATAATATTTTTACCGAAGGTCCGCTATATAGCTACGTCAGTTCAGATACCAGTGGTTTTTTGACTTGGTTACACAAAACGAACTTTAACCTTATTCTCTTGCTGAGTGCCATTCATGTACTGGCTGTGATTATTCATGCCATGAAAGGGGATAAGTTAGTTGGTGCTATGATCAGTGGTTACAAGAAAGTCTCGAAGGTTGCTTTTTCATCAAGTGCGAAGAGCGAGCTTCGATTCAAGTCTGAGTGGCTTGCTTTAGTGCTGTTCACAGTATGCGCTGCTGTGGTCTTTGGCTATTTAATGTGGCCAATAGTGCAAGTTCTGTAGATTTATACTCAGTTTGGGAACAACAAAAAGCCTGCTATTTAGCAGGCTTTTTGATGGGAAAAACAACGTCAAACTAATCTTTCTTATAAATATCGTGACAACTTTTACAGCTTTTTCCTGTGTCCATAAAGGCTTGTTTGATTTCAGCTTGATTACCTTTTTGAGCTACAGTAGCCAGAATGGCAGCATTCTCTTGGAAGGTTTTCATTTTTGCATCAAAATCAGCTCTGTCTTGCCAAACTTTGGCTAGGGCTTCGGTATCACCTTTGTCTGAGCCATCAATAAAACCTTCGAAAGGAATTTTGGATAATGCAGCAACATTCGTTGCGCGCATTGCGAAGGTTTCGGCTTCGAAAGGTTTTTTACCTTTCATCATGGCAGCCATATCGCCGAAGTTATAAGCAATAAGACCAAATGCAGATTGGCGGTATTCAATTGCATCTTTAGAGTCTTCGAAATTGTGTGCTTGAGCAGTTGAAGCCAATAAGGTACTGGCAACGAGAGTAAGTAGTGATTTTTTCATCGTATTCTCACAAATTAGCGTCGAAGTGTGACATTGCACTCCTATTGTACACAAATTAACTTGATGTACTAGAAGCAATTTTGTCAGTTTTTGTCTGGATCAGACTGCTAAACGTAACAATTTATTTGTAAGTAGGCTAAATCTGTTAGACTGCTAATGTAATGCTTGAACAGTACTTATGAGGGTGATTATGCGAGCTAACTGGGATCTAGTATTAGAAAAAATTTTGAGCCACAGCAATTATGAAGATCTTTCTGTGTTGTTTCATTTACTGTTAACCGAAGAAGAACGTAGTGCCGTTGCCGGACGTTTGAAGGTCTTTCAATTGCTGTTAGACGGGGAAATGAGTCAAAGGCATATCGCTGCGGAATATGAAGTCAGTATTGCAACGATTACACGTTGTTCTAATTATTTGAAGAATATGTCTTCTGAGCATAGGGCGAAAGTTCAAAAATTAATTGGTTAGTGTTCACCTGGATACAACTCTTGTGATGCTCTTATTGTGGTGAATAGAACTAAGTCTTAAGGCGTGATGGGAAGCTTATGACGACGATAGAGGGAACGACGAACCAGAATGTATAAGCCGTAGCTGAGTAAACAGATAGCCAGAATTGGGTAAAGATCCTTGGGAAGGAATTTAAAGATAGCCAGCGCCGCTAAGAGATAGATAAAAGGTAGAAAGTTATAAATTATCTCGGGAAGATAACCCGATTTACGCCGCTTAGCCGAGTCTGTTCGACGGTTTTGAGAACGCATAACGTAGATCCTCGCACCTAATACAAATACCACAGTTGCCGCTATCAAGGCATAGCTGATGTCGAGTGCAATAAAACTCGAACTACCGAGCGCCATGTAGCCAAAAGGCAAAATTTCGTAAAGTGGTTTGGTTAACATAAGCACTCCGTCGCTTAACTTAGGTTGATATCAATATCTAATTGAAAATATTTATATAAAATTTGAATACTTCAATTTACCAGTCAGTTATTTATCTATTACGAATATTATAAACGCTTGTGTATAAAAAATGCACGACCTTAAATTAAGGGCGTGCATCTTAAAAGGTTAAACCATGGCAGTTTAATCACTTACGGATAAACAACTTCTCGTTTAACTTCTGGTATCAGGCTTTGTTTAGCCGCGGCAACCACAGCCGCCATTACCGTCACAACCTGTTTTAGGTGTGTCACAGGCTTCGTGCTCTTCATGGTGGTGTCCATGATCGTGGTCTGAACCACCACAACATCCGCCCGCTTCTTGTTTGCCTGAACCGCCACAGCATCCACCGCCGTGGTCGTGATCATGTCCATGGCTTCCACAACCACCTTGGGCATGAATGTGGCCATGAGCGATTTCTTCGGCTGAGGCTTCACGAACGTCAACGATTTCGACGCTGAAATTGAGCGATTGGCCCGCTAAAGGATGGTTGCCATCGACGATAACCACATCGTCTTTCACTTCCATGACTTGAACTGGGCGCTGACCCATTTCAGTTTCAGCGATGAAGCGCATACCTGGGACGATATCTTCGATATCACCAAAGGCTTCTAATGGCACTGCTTGACGTAGGCCATCGTGATAAGGGCCATAGGCTTCTTCGGCACTAATAGTGACATCGAGTTTTTCGCCTTTGCTTTTACCATCTAATGCGGCTTCTAAACCTGGGATCAGGTTTTCAGTGCCGTGTAGATATAGCATAGGTTCAGAGTCGAAAGAGTCTTCTAATAGTCTGCCTTCTTGATCTGATAAACGGTAATGAATGGTTACCGCGCTGTGTTGAGTGATCTTCATATCGCCTCCAATTCGTAATGTGCGCGCATAATAACGTGCTTTTTTAGTGCTGGCGATAATTTGAAGTGGCTTATGTTAGATATCGCACAGGTTTTTTTAGGCAAATTTGTCGGTGCTTTACGGTAGAAAGGATGAGTAATGTGTTTTTTGCTCGTTAGCCTGTCAATTTAGCCTGAGTGATGAGGTAGAACAAATAACGCATTATTTAAAAGTGCACTATAAATAATTAGATGGAAAACAAGTGATTATCTAATGGTTTCGTGCCGTGTTACGTTGACGTCAACAGTTATCTATTGCGTAAATCGCATTTTTACCCCTAGAAAACTTCATATTAACGAATCTTGATACAGTATTTTATCGAGCGTTAATATTTGCCTATAAATAATCCATTTTAGGGGTTGACAAGCGCGGGTAAAAAAAGCAATTCTGTTTATCAAGAAATTAACATGGATTAGCCCAAACACATGCATAGCCTAGGTTTCGTAGTAACTACCATTATTACAACCACCACTACAACAACAGTGGGGGCGGGCTGATACACCCTAAAGAATTTTAACGATGAGCCCGCTTCCCACAAAGAAGCGGGCTTTTTTGTTTCTAGCTCTTATTTCTAAGTCGGGCGCGGTACAGGAGAACAAGATGAAAGTAATGAAATTTGGTGGTACCTCGCTTGCAAATTGGCAGCGATTCTCGATGGCGGCGGATATCGTTGCTAAGTCATCTAAGCTTGAACCCATAGCGACTGTGCTATCGGCCCCGGCGACTGTGACAAATGCGTTACTAGAAATGGTTGATGTAGCCGTTAAAGGTGAAGATTATTCGTCTGTGCTGCAGCATGTTGAGCGGGTATTTACCTCGCTATACCAAGATGCTGTTACTTCAATGTTGTCGAGTGAGCAGAGTGAACAGCTCTTTTCTGGACTTAATGCGCAGTTGGTGATTTGGCAGGATAGATTACGTGGCATTAGCTTACTGCAAGAGTGTCCCGATGGCATACGTGCTGAAATCGTGGTGGCAGGTGAGCGTTTATCTGCAGCCTTGATGGAACAAGTGATGCTATCTAAGGGGATCACGTCTGCTCAACTCGATCCTCGCGCCTTGTTTCTGGGTCGTGGTCGGCCGTTAGAATCCGTGGTCGATATCGCTGTGAGTAAGCCAAGGTTTCGTGCGTTGGCATTAGGTGAAAAGCGCGTATGGGTAATGCCGGGATTCACCGCCGCCGATGAACAGGGCAAAGTGGTGACGTTAGGCCGTAATGGTTCTGACTATTCTGCTGCCGTGCTCGCCGCCTGTTTAGATGCTTCGAGCTGTGAAATCTGGACCGATGTTGACGGTGTTTATAATACCGATCCCCGTGTGGTTGCCGATGCTAAGCTGTTATCACAACTCAGCTATCAAGAGGCGATGGAACTCTCCTATTTTGGCGCTAAGGTGCTGCATCCTAAGACGATTGCGCCTATCGCCCAGTTCCATATTCCCTGTTATATCAAAAACAGTTTTAACCCCGATGCGCCCGGCACTCTGGTATCAAACCAAGCCGATGAAACCGGCTTGCAGGTTAAAGCTATCTCCAATTTAGATAACCAGACCATGTTCGATATATCAGGCCCAGGCATGAAAGGCATGGTTGGCATGGCGAGCCGTACTCTCGCGGCGATTTCCCGCAGCGGCGTGTCAGTCTCTTTAATCACCCAAAGCTCCTCTGAATACAGTATTAGCTTCTGTGTGGCGACGTCTGACTCGGCCAAAGTGAAATGGGCCTTAGAGCAAGAGTTTGAATTAGAAATAAAAAGTGACTTGCTTGAACCTATTGCTATGCGTCATGAGCTCGCTATCGTTTCTTTGATTGGTGATGGCATGCGCACCCACAAAGGCGTGGCAGCGCGTTTCTTCCAAGCGTTAGCGCAGGCGAGCGTGAACATTATCGCCATCGCCCAAGGTTCGTCCGAGCGCTCGATTTCGACTGTGATCGAGCAGCGTAAGACTAAGCATGCGGTGGCGGCTTGTCATCAAGGCTTTTTCGATGTGCAGCAGTATTTAGATGTGTTTTTAGTGGGTTGCGGCAATGTAGGGGCAGGCCTGCTCGAGCAGATAAAACAACAGTCTGCCATGCTCAAAGAGCAGCACATCAGTATCCGTGTTTGCGGCATAGTGAATTCGAACAAGATGTTACTCGACAGCGCAGGCATCGATTTAAGCAACTGGTCTAGCTTGCTTGCCGATAGTCAGCAAACCTGCGATATCCCAGCGTTACTCGCATGGGCAAAAGAGCAACAATTGCTTAATCCAGTGCTGGTGGATTGCACTTCGAGCGAGCAAGTATCGGATCTGTATTTGGATGTGATGAACTCAGGTTTACATGTGGTCACGCCGAACAAAAAGTCGAACACTCGCGATTATGCTTATTATCAAGCACTGCGCCAAACGGCATTAAAACAGCGTCGCCAATTTTTATACGAAACCACAGTCGGTGCGGGGTTACCTGTGATCGATAACCTGAAAAAACTGTTATTTGCGGGTGATAAACTGCATAAGTTTAACGGTATTTTATCGGGCTCTTTATCCTTTATCTTCGGCATGCTCGATGAAGGCATGACACTTTCTGAAGCGACAGGTCTTGCGCGGGAAAAGTGTTTTACTGAGCCCGATCCCCGTGATGATTTGAGTGGTATGGATGTGGCGCGTAAAGTGCTCATTCTTGCCCGTGAAGTGGGACTAAAGTTAGAGCTCAGTGACGTGCAGGTTGAATCTGTATTGCCAGCCGAGTTTGATGATTCAGGTGATGTTGAAAGCTTTATGGCACGATTACCGCAAGTTGATGCCGCAATTGCCGCAAAAGTGGCGCAGGCCAAAGCCCAAGGTAAAGTGCTGCGTTATGTTGGGCAAATTGAGGATGGTGTGTGCCGTGTGCGTATCGCCGAAGTGGATGCACTGGATCCGCTTTATAGCGTTAAAGGCGGTGAAAATGCCTTAGCGTTCTATAGCCGCTATTATCAGCCCATTCCCTTTGTGCTACGCGGCTATGGCGCAGGGACTGAAGTGACCGCTGCTGGTGCCTTTGCCGATGTATTAAGAACCTTGAATTGGACTCGTGAGGTGAGTGTATGAGTTTGACCGTTTACGCTCCAGCCTCTATGGGTAACGTAGGAGTCGGATTTGATTTACTTGGTGCAGCATTAGCGCCGATTGATGGTAGTTTACTGGGCGATAGAGTGACTATCGCCGCAGCAGCGTCGGGTGTGAGTCTGATACAGACCGGCGCTTGGGCCCATAAACTGCCTGATAATCCGCAAGACAATATTGTGTACCAATGTGCCGAATTCTTCTTAACAGCCATGAGTAAGGAGTTTTTAACTGCGCAGGGTAAAGCAGATGAAGGTGTGGCACTCACACTGGAAAAGAACCTGCCCGTCGGCAGTGGTTTAGGGTCGAGTGCAAGCTCAGTCGTGGCGGCGTTATATGCCTTGAATGAACATTTTGACAGACCCTATAACGAGCAAGCACTGCTGGAACTGATGGGTGAGTTTGAAGGGAAGATCAGCGGTAGTGTGCACTATGACAACGTTGCCCCCTGTTATTTGGGCGGCATGCAATTGATGCTCAATGTGCCGGGCACTGTCTGTGAAGCGATACCCAGCTTTAAAGAATGGTATTGGGTTGTGGCCTATCCAGGGATTTCACTCTCAACGGCAATGATGCGCAAACTCATGCCTGATCAATATGATAAAAGTGTCACTATCGATTTTGGCCGTTATTTAAGCGCCTTTGTGCATGCGTCGTACCAGCAGAATGCCAAGCTTGCGATCAGCGTATTAAAGGATGTGTTAGCCGAGCCCTATCGCGCCGCCGCGATCCCGGGTTACGACAAGGCCAGAGCCGCTTTAGCCGATTTAGGCATGTTGACTACGGGGATTTCGGGCAGCGGCCCAACGCTGTTTTCAATAACCGATGATTTAGCCACGGCAAATACCGCTAAAGCTTGGTTAGAACAGCATTATCTCACCGAGGAGGGTGGCTTTGCCCACGTGTGTCGCCTCGATGAGCAAGGCACGCGTAGAGTCGATTAATAGTTAATTTAGCTACGACTAAGTACCCCAAATTAGCATTTAAGGTTTAGCATCAAAAGGTTGAGTGAGCATGGAACTATATAATTTAAAACACCCTTCGCAGAAAGTGAACTTTAAAGAAGCGGTACAACTGGGGTTAGGTAAAGACAGAGGTTTGTTCTTTCCTAGTCAAATACCCGTACTAGACGATATTGAAGGATTGCTGGCGTTGCCATTCGTTGAGCGCAGTAAAAAAGTACTCGGTGCATGGCTTGCCTCTGAACTAGGGCAAGATGCGGTTGATGAACTGGTTGAGCGTGCCTTTAACTTCGATTTACCTTTGGTTGCCGTCGATGAGCAGCGTGCCTGCCTCGAATTATTCCACGGTCCAACACTGGCGTTTAAAGATTTTGGGGCGCGTTTTATGGCGCAATGCGTCAATGCCTTTGTCGGCGACACACGCTTAACCATTCTGACTGCTACTTCGGGTGACACTGGCGCCGCGGTTGCCGATGCTTTTTATGGGCTTGAGAAAGTCAATGTGGTGGTGCTCTATCCTAAGGGCAAGATCAGTGAACTACAGGAAAAGATGTTCACGACTTTGGGCAAGAATATCCATACAGTTGCCGTCTCGTCCGATTTCGATGCCTGCCAAGATCTGGTTAAGCGCGCCTTTGATGATCCCGAAGTCCGCGATGGGTTGAGCTTAAACTCGGCAAATTCTATCAACATCAGCCGCTTACTCGCGCAAATTTGCTATTACTTTGAAGCGGTTGCCCAGTCTAAACAACGCCATGAAGCCGATCCTGTGATTTCAGTGCCAAGTGGTAACTTTGGCAACCTCACCGCAGGTTTATTCGCTAAAGCGATGGGATTACCAGTTAAACGCTTTATTGCCGCGACCAATGCCAACGATACAGTGCCGCGTTATTTAGACAATGGCCAATGGCAGCCCAATCCGACTCAAGCGACTATGTCCAATGCCATGGATGTGAGTGAACCCAGTAACTGGCCGCGTGTGGAAGCCATTTGTGAGAAATTAGGCTGGCCACTGAGTAGCTTAGTGGGTATTCGCTTATCGGAGGAACAAACGTCACAGGCATTAGCCGAGTTACACGCTCAAGGTTATGTGTCTGAGCCCCACGCGGCGATTGCGGCTAAGGCCTTATCTTTAACCTTAGTGCCCGATGAAGTGGGCATATTTTTGGGGACTGCCCATCCCGCTAAATTTAAGGATGTTGTGGATAGAGAGTTAACGCTTAACTTACCCTTGCCGCCTGAGCTTGAAGCTGTTGCGAGTAAGCCCATCTTATCCGCGGAATTAGCGGCAGATTTTGCTGCATTAAAAGTACATTTATTCAAAATATTAGCTTAAGGGCTTTAGCCCTACTGATGTCTGCCTAGCAGTGGAATAACATGGCGTAAAAGTAGGAAGGGAGCTTGGCTCCCTTTTTTTACAAGTGTGAGTTTTATGGTGAGGAATTGATGAGCTTGTGTTACCAGTGAACATAAAACAACCCTTAGTTAACTACATGATATTTAATTAATATTTGTAACTTTCTGTATTATCCTTGGTTTCTTATATGTGACATTGTTCACAATTTTATCGATTGCAATTAGTTATGTTCACCCGCGTGTTTAATCTGTGGGTTAATTGATTTGTCTAAATTTTTTCTGTTAAGTACATGTTTTTGCGTTTTAATATCTGGATGTGCGACCAAGCAGCATGAACTATATCGTCGCATTAACGTGGCCTACGATTTTGAAGTTACCCACTGCGATAGTTTTGCTTTAGTCACTGGGGTGAGCCGCCATGAAAACCGGCTTGATGAAGCTAAAGAGTCCGCCACGGCTCAGGGTGAGGAATTGGGGGGGACACACATAGTTTGGTTACAAGTCGATATGGGGGATCCCACTAAAGTTGTTGCTATTATTTATAAGTGTCTAATTTAAATCTATAAAGTTTTATTTTATCTCCTGCGTTCAGGCTTAGCCTTTATCGCAGCATAGTGAGTCGTTTAGATCTCACTCTTGGCTGTTGTGCTTTTTTGTTATTATTCCTCGCCCTTTTTTAGGCTAATTACTGTGATCTCGCCGGTGTTTATGGCGCGCTATCTAAGTGACAACTACGCTTACTGAGGTAGAACTCCCTCGCGGAAGTCTGACGCTGAATCGTTATACTTCATCTTAATCAAGAGAGGATCATCAACTTAAGAGGCAAGTAACTTAGCCTATGCCATGGTTTAAATACGTTCCTGTCTTATTTATGCTTTTTTTAGTCTTGCCCGCTGTAAGTGCGTCGCAGGTCAATAGCCCTTTACCTTGTAAGAACACGATTAAAGTCGGTTACAACGATTGGCCTCCCTATGCTTGGCAAGATCCTCAAGGAGAAGCCCAAGGCTTAGATGTGGATCTGATGCGGGCATTTGCAGTGTATCTTGGTTGTGAAGTTCATTTTATTAATGTGCCCGCTAAGCGCTCGCATCAGATGTTGCGAGCAGGGCAGTTAGATGTGTTGATGGGAGCGACTACGACGGATGAACGTCAAAACTATGCTCTTTTTTCAACCTATTACCGGGATGAAGAGCTGCGCTTATTTGTACTCGATGAGCAAAAAGATCAGATTAATATCGATAAATGGGAGGACATTTTTACCCAAAAATTGCGTCTACTTGTCCCTTCTAGCGGTTGGTATGGTGCAGATTATCAAGAATCTCAATATCGATTAGAGCAGGAGCACTTGTTAGTATTAAGTCCAGACTCAGATAAGTCTGTGCAAATGCTTATCTACGGTAGAGGAGATATGATAGTCGGAGATACCTTAGCTATGCCCTATATCGCCAGCCAGCATCAACGCATCAAGCTAGTGCCACTTAAGTTAGTGTTAGATCAAAACCATATTCATTTAATGTTCAGCAAAGCGAGTATGACGCCAAGCCAGTTAGAGCAGTTTAATCATGCTATTAAGGCCTTGATGGATAACGGTGAAATTGCACGAGTGATCAATAAATGGCAACAAATGACACTGGCGAAACAGTCTAATATGAGCCGCCTAAACAGTCCGCTAAAGACGCTGTATGTCAGCCCTTAACATTAGCCCTTCACGTTAGCCACTCATGTCCGACTCTGGTATATTTTTATCCTAGTGCAATATGGTAACGCTATGATCTTTGATGTTTTCCTCTAATGAATCCTGTCTTTTATTCAGTTGTTCCTCCGCGATTTAAGATGTGACACATTTGCTAAAACTTCTCTGACTCGAAGTTACTGAACTCTCTATCAAATTCTGCTAGCTTGTTGGGCTCAATTGTCATGCTTTGGACTTGATTGTGGTTTTTTACAAAAGCCCATGGCAAGAATTTCTTCGCTAAATCTGCTAGCAAAATCTCGTAGTAAAGAGTCTATTGCTAAAAATAACAATAGGATAGAGGTCATACATGAAACTTCGCCATTCTGTCGCCTGCTGCATGCTTGCCCTTGGCACATTAACAGCGTTCCAAACCATCGCTGCCGATGCGGTGAGCAATCAAGGGTATTACCGTGCGCCAGCGTTGCACGATCAAACCTTAGTCTTTACTGCAGAAGGGGATTTATGGACTCAGACCTTAGGTCAAAAAGCGGCGACTCGCTTAACGAGTTTACCTGCGGAAGAGCTAGGGGCGACTATTTCGGCCGACGGTAAGTGGGTTGCTTATGTTGCCAACTATGAAGGCGCGAGCGAAGTGTATGTGATCCCCATTACGGGCGGTGTGGCTAAACGGGTGAGTTTTGAGAATAGCCGTGTACGAGTTCAGGGCTGGACTGCCAAAGGCGAGATTTTATATTCTACCGACACGGGCTTTGGTCCTGCTAATAATTGGATACTGCGCAGCGTCGATCCTCAAACCCTCACCACCACAGATTTACCCTTAGCCGATGCAGTTGAAGGTGTGATTGATGATCGCAACGAATACGTGTACTTCACCCGCTTTGGTCTGCAAGTGACTGGCGATAATGCCAAAGTGTACCGTGGCGGCGCAAAAGGTGAATTATGGCGCTTTAAACTCGGCAGTAAAACCGAAGCACAGTTGCTTAGCGGCCAACACGACGGCTCAGTGCGCCAACCTATGCTATGGCAGGACAGACTCTATTTTATCAGCGACAGCGATGGCAACGACAACCTCTGGTCGATGGCGCTCGATGGTTCAGATGCAAAACAGTTGACTCAATTTAAAGATTGGCAAGTCCGCGGTGCGCGGATGGACCAAGGCAAAGTGGTATTCCAGTTAGGTGCGGATATCCATGTGTTTGATATTGCGGCCGCTAAAGACTCGTTACTCAATATTGAACTCATTTCCGATTTTGCCGAGCGCCGCGAGCATTGGGTAAAAGATCCTATGGATTACGCTTCTTCAACTAATTTGGCCCCCGCTGGCGATAAAGTAGTGATCACCGCCCGCAGCCACGTGGCGATCGCGGGTATTGATGGCTCGCGTTTAGTTCAAGTTGCACTGCCGGGAACTTATCGCGTAAGGGAAGCTGTGTTGAGCCAAGATGGCAAGTCGGTTTATGCGATTAGCGACATGACAGGTCAGCAGGAAATTTGGCAATTCCCTGCTGATGGCAGCAGTGGCGCTAAACAATTAACCAAAGACAGTCATACTTTAAGAATGAGTCTTAATTTGTCCAGTGACGGTCGATTTATCGCCCATGACGATAACGATGGTAACGTTTGGCTGCTCGACTTAAAGAAAAATACCAATCAAAAAATCATCACTAACGGCGAGGGACTTGGGCCTTACGCCGATATCCGCTGGTCCGGTGACAGCCGTTTTATTGCATTCACTAAGTCGGAAATCGGTAAACAACGTCCGCAAATCGTTCTGTATTCTGTGGATGAAAATAAGGCCGAGACGCTCACCAGCGACAAATACGAGTCCTATTCGCCAACCTTTAGCAGTGACGGCCAGTGGCTATATTTCCTGTCAAACCGCCAATTCAGCGCAACACCAAGTTCACCTTGGGGCGATAGAAACATGGGCCCTGTGTTTGATAAACGCAGCCAAATTTTTGCCATCGCACTGGTCAAAAATGCCAAATTCCCCTTTAGTAAACCCAATGAACTCGAATCTAATCAAGTTGAAAAAACCGATGCTAAGGATAAACCGAATCCAGTAAAAATCGATTGGGCAGGGATCTCTCAGCGTTTATGGCAAGTGCCTGTCGATTCAGGAAATTACAGTAAGCTGCGCGTCGTCGATGATAGACTTTATTTGTTAGATCAAGCTATTGGCGACGATGTCGCACCTAATTTAATGACCATCAAATTTGACCGATTAAGCCCCAAAGCCGAGGTTTTTGCCGAGGACATTGGCCAATATGAGGTTTCTGCCGATGGTAAAAAGCTGATGCTACGTAAGCACAGTAATGAAAAATCACTCCTGATTGTTGATGGCGGTGATAAATTAGGCGATACGGATAATGCCAAAGTGCAAACGGAACAATGGCAGCTAGCGATTTCTCCGCAGCTTGAATGGCAGCAAATGTTTGAAGATGCGTGGTTGATGCACCGAGAATCTTTCTTCGACAAGAAGATGCGCGGCCTCGATTGGCAAGCCACTAAGGCTAAGTATCAGCCTTTGCTCGACCGCCTGACCGATCGTAACGAACTGAATGACATCTTCATGCAAATGATGGGCGAGTTAGATTCTTTGCACTCACAGGTGCGCGGTGGTGATTTACCTCAAGATCCCGATGCGGCTAAAGCGGCAAGCCTTGGCGCGCGCCTACAACAAACTGCAGATGGCGTTAAAATCGCGCACATTTACAGTAACGATCCTGAGTTACCGGCTAATGCTTCACCGTTAAATCGTATCGAAGTCGATGCTAAAGAAGGCGATATGCTGTTGGCTATTAATGGCACGCCAGTGGTGAATGTGGCCGACGTCACGCGTCTTCTGCGCAATCAACAGGATAAGCAAGTATTACTACAGCTTAAGCGTGGTAGCCAAACCCATAAAACCATCGTCATGCCCGTTAGCGCTGTGGTGGACAGTCAATTACGTTACTTAGATTGGGTGAGCCATAACGCGGCTGTGGTCGAGGATGCAAGTCAGGGCAAGATGGGTTATTTGCACTTATATGCCATGGGCGGTGGTGATATTGAAAGTTTCGCCCGTGAGTTTTATGCCAACTACGATAAAGAGGGTTTGATTATCGATGTTCGCCGTAACCGCGGTGGCAATATTGACAGTTGGATTATCGAGAAGTTACTACGCCGCGCTTGGGCGTTTTGGCAACCGACCCACGGCACGCCAAACACCAATATGCAACAAACCTTCCGCGGTCATTTAGTGGTGTTAACCGATGAACTGACCTATTCCGACGGCGAAACCTTCTCCGCAGGGATTAAAGCACTCGGTATTGCGCCCTTAATTGGTAAGCAAACGGCAGGGGCGGGTGTGTGGTTATCTGGGCGAAATGCGTTGACCGATAAAGGGATGGCGCGGGTGGCCGAGTATCCACAGTATGCAATGGATGGCCGCTGGGTGCTTGAAGGCCATGGCGTAACGCCGGATATTGAAGTTGATAACTTACCTTTCGCTACCTTTAATGGCAAAGATGCGCAGCTTGAAACTGCAATAAGTTATTTGAAGGATGAGTTGGTTAAACAGCCAATCCCAGCCTTAAAAGTGCAACCTTTGCCTGTAAAAGGTATGGCACAGGATATTAAAGCTAAGTAATTGATATTTAAATTCAGTATTTAACCGAAATTTAAGGTATCTCGGCTAGCATGTCCGCGTACAAAGTTAGGGTGTTGTCTCTTGGTTCCCGAGACAACACCCATTTTTATGCCCATTCATTAATACTTCTATTCCCATTTTTACTTGTTTCCGCATAGGTTTGCATAGTGTTCACTTGCTGTTGTTGGGCAAGGTGATTAACTGTCATTGCTCTCGCGTCTTCGTTATGGCTTAGATAATAGGCCGTTGGCGCTGAAATTCCTTGGCTCGTTCCTGTCGCTAAATTGGTCATGTCGGCGATCACTTGATACTTCATCTTCGCGTGTTTCAATTCGACTAAGGTTTCTATGTTGTCCCTCAGTGCTGGCATTTCTGCTGGTTTTTGCGCATTTGCCGCCAATTGTTTTGCATCGCTAGAAAGCGTTACTGTATCAGTTGATGCTGGTGCGCTGGTTTGAACTGGATTTTTAACCTGTGCAAATTCAGCATTAGAGACATTTTTTTGTGGGCTGACAGACGGGGAATTTCGCAGTGGTTGAATGTGCATCTTTTAACTCCAACAGATGATACCAAGCTAAGATTGGCTTCTATCGTACTGTTTAAAAGCTGGACCTGAGCTGAATAATGGTGAAAATTTAGACTCTGTGGATGGTTAGGTGGCGCGGATAATTCGGTGATAGCAATGATTCGGACAGGTATTGAGTTACGGTGCGGCAATAAAAAAGCCCGCTTAGGAAAACCATCAGCGGGCCATAAAGATCTACTCAAATCCTAAAACTTGATTTG
Organism: Shewanella sp. M16; assembly: GCF_018224605.1. Lineage (NCBI taxonomy): Bacteria > Pseudomonadati > Pseudomonadota > Gammaproteobacteria > Alteromonadales > Shewanellaceae > Shewanella > Shewanella sp. M16. The sequence goes on from NZ_JAGTUL010000007.1 coordinate 151,482, forward strand.
AATATCTGTTGCTAAACTATTAGCGATAAAGCAATTTGCATGTGCTTTCTCGTGAATTTTCTCAAGGGTTTCTTGGCTGACTTCGACCCCTTCAGCGAAAATGACCTTAGGATTGAGCACCATCTTTGTCACGGCCAACTTGCCCGCATCGTTTTTACCCAGCTCTGCAGTGGCATTATCCACATAGGAGGTTACAGGTAAGCGCTTAAGATGCGCAATTGCTAGAAAGGTCAACATATGGCATGAGGATAATGCAGCCAACAGGCTTTCCTCTGGATTGACATTTTGCCCATTGCCTTTGTATTCCGGTGCCGACGAGGCTTGAATCGTCTGGCCGCTGCCAAAGGTAATACTGTGGTCTCGACAAAATTCGCCTTCTTCGGCGGGCGAGGTTTGCCAGTTAACCGTTAAGTTAAAGCCCATTATTTTCTCCTATCTGAAGGACATCAGGGCACTATAGCCTAGCGGTGCTCACTTAGCCATGATCGCCATGCCAGTGTTAGCTGGACATTAGATCCCAGCACTCAGTAATAGAGTGCCAGTGAGCACGCTGCCAGTGACGATTCCTATCGGTAAATGGCGCGGGCTGTAGCTTAACGTTAGGATGACCAGCATTGCCGCGAGGGAAATTATTCCCATAAACAAAATGCTCCCGTAGGCCCAGCCCTGATCGCTCGCGCAGGCACTTAAGCTAAATGCTAGTAGTAACCAAGCAAACAAGGTTAGCAAACGACTTTGCCATTGTGCTGGTGGACGATTGAACACATCCTTGAAGTGACCAAATTTAGCTAAGGCAAACAGGGCGAGGGAAAGATAACTCAAACCTAAGATCCCAAGTAGGGGAATAAATTCTGGCATCATGATTTGGCTTCCTCCAATGAAGATGACGAACTAAGGTCGCTGGCAAGGGATGTTTGGGATTCGCTTCTACGTGCATTTTTTGCTTTTGCTGGGCGTTTAGTGGGGGCCTTAGCAATCAAAGTCACTCTTTTACTGGCAAATAGCATAGCGCCACCAAGTAGCACTGCGAGCACGTCAAATCCGACTAAAGCCCATTGATGGGATTGGATATTGTCGATGATATTGCTTGGTGATGTGAAGGCATTGAGCACGGGCAGCGCACAGCACAAAGTCCCTGTGAGTCGTAATGCGGTTTGCCACTGGCGACGTGAACGACCCAAGAAAGCCCAAACTCCCATTGCCGCTAACGCGATAAAGAAACTGTGAACTTCCCATTCAGAGCGGCTTGCAAAACTTGTCGATAAGAGACGATTGGCGTAAAAGAAGGCTACAGTGCCTAAGGGTAATCCTAAGATAAACATGAAGTTTAACCCTTCAACTAAACGTAATCCAAAGCTTGGTTTCTCGCCTTTATCGATCAATTTTTGCTGTTTTTGACGTAGACGAATGGCCCACATCAAAGTGCCTGTCGCGATCATAGCGCAGCCTAATAAACCGCAGAAAAAGAATAAAAATCTTAGCAGCGGGGCGGCAAAACGTGCCGTGTGCAGCGACATCATAGTATCGTAAGTCGCGGATGCTCCTGAGGCCTCGTGCGGGCTGGCATATTTAAGCTCACCATTTACCCCGTTGAATATCAAAATATTGGCTTCATCGGTCACATCTTTACCTGTGTTTTGGTAAAAGGTCACTTGGCTATTTTGATCTTTAGGGTATGACACTATCACTTGCTTAATTGGCGCATCGCCCCATGCGGCTTTCACTTGAGGTAGTAATTGGCTCAGTTGCACCTGTGGCGCACTAATCCCCGCGGCTTTCTCGGTTTGTCTGGCGGGATTAAGTTCTTTTAAAAAAGTTTGGTTATCACCCGAATAGGCGGTATTAACCGTCCATGGGATATAGATAAGCATTAGGGTAATAAGCCCTGTATAAGTGATCATCAAATGGTAGGGCAGGGCGATGACAGAGCTCACATTGTGCGCGTCTAGCCAAGAGCGAGCGCCTTTATCCCGTCTAAAACTGAACAAATCTTTGAAGATCCGTTTGTGGATCACTATGCCACTGATAAGGGCGATCAGCATAAACATAGTGCAAACGCCGACGATATAGCGGGCTGTAATAGCAGACATATAGTGCAAGTCAAAGTGCAGACGATAGAAGAAATCACCGCCGCGACTCTCACGCACTTCTGAGATCATGCCGCTGCCATCTGCTAAGGCTACATGTTCTTCAGTCTTGCCACGACGCTGACCTTTTTCTGGTGGCAGTTGCCAGCTAACGCTTTGAAAGGGGGTTCGTTCAGTTGGAAAACCTATCATCCAGCGCTGCGCTGTTGCCGGCGAATGCGCTTCTATGTAACTTTGACCTTTATCTAATTGGTTTTCGAGGGTATCGGCTCGGTAGTCTTGATAAACCCCTTTGTGTAATTCGGGTTCATTCCAAAGGCTGATCTCATGGCGAAAATAGCTCAAGCTACCGGCAAAAAAGATCAACAATAATACCCAACATACGAGCAAGCCTGCCCAGGTATGTAGCCAAGATAAAGTTCTAAAAAATGTCTCTTTCATCTTATTGCCCACATACTTTGATCAATCCAAAACATAACAAACTCACTAAGCCTAAATCTCGCCATGCATGCCAGGTTTTACGCACACAAAAGGCATAAATAATAGCGATGGCATAAAACAGGAAAGCTAACATATTGGCTGTTATCGTGCTTTCAAAGCGCGGCATAGGTAGCACTAATGTCAGCAGGCAAGCCAAGGTTGCTGCCGCAACATAACCCGCCACTAGAGCGGCACTCGCACGGGCAAAGACTTTGAAGGCAAACTGCGATTGCTCTTGTTTAAACCATTGCACAATTCCCCGCGAAATCAGCGAGAACGAGCGCATTTGAGTTGTAGAAGATTGCGTTGAGGTTTCAAACGCGGGTGTATTAGACATAAGTGCCACTTCTCATTTCGAGCCAATATGGGTCTGTTATGGCTATCCGTTACTGTTGATTCTGCAAAGTGTGCTTGAGCTTTTTGGCTTAACGACAAATGCATTTCTATAGCAGTAGATAGCTAACCGCGAGAAGTATAACTTAGTTAATTCAAATGATAAACGATATCATTTAGATTCGAATGTGAATTTGTGATCTTAAGCTGATCTGCTTTAGCGAGTGTAGGGTGACGAGTTTAACGTATGTAGCGTAACGAGCGCCCTGTCACAATTGTTTGTTTTTATTTGTTGATATGTGTTTAGTGGTTACTGCTTGTTTAGCGTTAGGTTAATTTTTATGCTGCCAATGTGAGCTTTATCAATTTTGATAGACGACGGTTTTGGCAGAATGCGTTATCTTTTTTACCGAGACCTAGCCTGATAACCCTATGCATAAAAATTCTACAAATGGTGAAACACACCTGTCAGATAATGCGATTTTACTATCAACGACGGATCTGAAGGGAAATATTAAATATGTGAATCAGACCTTTTCGCAGATCAGTGGGTTTAGTGTTGCTGAGTTGCAAGGGAATCCACATAACATAGTGCGCCATCAAGATATGCCTGCGGCTGCATTTAAGATCCTCTGGGAGCGAATTAAGCAGGGCAAGCCTTGGATGGGGATAGTTAAAAATCGCACCAAAACGGGCGGCTATTATTGGGTGAATGCCTATGTCGCGCCTGTGTATGAAGATGGTAAAGTTCATGAGTATCAATCTGTTCGTCGCCAAGCTACCCCTGAGCAGATTAAAGCCGCTGAGAGTATTTACAGTGATATTAATCAAGGCAAGCAACCTAAAGTATTGCGTAAAGATAGGTTAGGTTTCAGTGGCAAAATACTGCTGGCCATGTTGGTTTCGATTACGGCTACGGCGATGATTGCCAGTTATTCCCCCATAGTTGCCGCGATGGTAGGGATGAGTCTCGCGTGCCTAGCATGGTATTACCTGATGCAGCCGCTGCAAAAGCTTGTGTCTATGGCAACCAACATTATTGACGATCCCGTCGCTACGGGCGTGTACACCGGCCGCCAAGATGAGATCGGTAAATTAGACCTCGCCCTACGTTTTTTGATCACTGAAATTGGTGGCGTTGTTGGCCGTATGGCTGATTCTGCCAGTGAGATCCAAGCACAAAGTGTCAGCCTTAAACAAACCATTACAAACACTTGGGAGCATGCCGATAGTCAGAGTGAACAAACCACGCAAGCTGCGACTGCGATGGAGCAGATGAGTGCCAGTTTTGCTGAAGTAACGGGAAACATTCATCGCACTGCCTCGGAAATGGTGTCGAGCCATGAGGCGGCTCAACGCGGGCATTCTCGTTTAGAAACGGTTATTGATGCGATACATCAGTTAAGTGTACAAGTGAGCCACTTTTCCGATGTTGTACAAGCTATTGAACAAGATAGCAGTGCGATTCACCAAGTGCTCGAAGTCATACGTGCCATTGCCGACCAAACTAACTTATTAGCCTTAAATGCGGCAATTGAAGCGGCACGGGCAGGGGAGAGTGGTCGTGGTTTTGCCGTGGTGGCCGATGAGGTCAGGCAGTTATCGAGCCGTACTAGCCAATCCACCTCGCAAATCGAGTTAATTGTTAGCCGTTTTAGGGAAAGCACTCAAAGGGCGACCTCGACCATGATGGCAGGGCAGGAACAGGTAAAACGTTCGGTAAGCTTAGCGCAAGATGCGAGTGTGGCTTTTGGCGAGTTGCTTTCATCTATTTCGCGAATTAATTCTTTGAGTGATGATAATGCGGCGGCGATGACGCAGCAGACTTCGGTGGCCGCAGAAATTAGCCGAGCTATCCATGTGATCAGCGACTTGGCTCAGCAGAGTTTAGAGCAGACGCTCGATGCGGCGGCGCGGGGTGATCAAGTGTCGCGTTTATCGACCAAGACGCATCATTTGTCCCAACAGTTTTGGCAGCAGAGTGTGCAACGTAAATATTAAGCGTATTTACCTTATGTCGTATTGCATTTTGTGATTGATTTATTATTAATGCCTGTTTATAAATCAATCACTTAATCATGTTTTTCTCGCTGTTTTATTTTTGACTTCTTGATGGAGGTCACATTTAGGAGATGCTAATACCTGAGTTGACCGAAATATTTGCCAATAACCCTTGTGTTTTATCCTGCATGCCCCAAGCTCTATTAGTGAAGCAAAAATAAAAGTAATGACACTAAAAGGGACAACCTATGAAAATAAATATTTCTGGTCACCACGTCGATGTTACTGATTCTATTAGAGAAGATGTTAACGAAAAATTTGCAAAAATCGCCACCCATTTCCCCTCTCTGATCGCACTGGACATTATTATTGCGAAAGAGCATGGCGAGTATCAGGTTGAGCTTCGTACGAATTATGAAGGAAGCCGTATTTCTGCTTCAGGTACCGATGAGGTTATGTACCCAGCAATCAAAGCAGCATCGAAAAAATTAGATGCAGCACTTAAGCACCGTAAAGGTCAGTTAAAAGCGGATTTGCATGAAACCCCGAGCTGTACAACGCCAGCTATTGCCCATGAAATTATCCAAGAGATGGATCTTCGTTAGGTTTTAGCTATAACTCATCGCTTTAGATGAGCACAAAAAGGGCCTTAAATGGCCCTTTTTGTTGGCAATCGGGTTTGGTTTAATGCTAATGGGTTAAATCAATGCCAGTTGTAATCCCTTGAGCACAGCTTGGGTACGGTCTCGGCAATCGAGTTTAGTGAGTATGTTAGAGACATGATTCTTCACTGTGCCCTCGGCTAAAAATACCGCATTGGCGATTTCCTTGTTGGAGAAGCCGCCCGCCATAAAACTGAGAATTTCCCGCTCCCGTTCCGACAATAATTCATTTCTAGTTACCCCAACGCTAGGTGCAGGTTTAGGCTCACTCATCTGTTTGAGTACCGAAGGCTCTATCAAGTAGCCGCCTTTGGCGACGGTTTCGATGGCGTGCAGTAACTTGTCGAGTGACACGTCCTTGAGCAAAAAGCCGTTGGCTCCCGCCTGTAAACTATTGAGGAATAACTCACTGTCGTCGAAGGTGGTTAACATGATGACAGGTAAGCGATTGGCACTTTGCCGTATCTGTTTGAGCATGGCGATACCATCAAGATTTGGCATACGGATATCACTGAGCAGCACATCGACGGGATTGCTGGCAAGCTTTTTGAGTGCATCTTGACCGTCTTCGGCTTGCCATAACACGCGAATGTTGTCGGAAATAGCGAGCAGGCTAGCGATCCCTTGGCGAACCAATTGCTGATCTTCCACTAAACCGACACTGATGATGTTGTTTTGCATATCCATAGCTATTCCAAAGATTTTTTTAATAAAAAGTTAAGCGAGTGCTGGGAGTGTGAGGGTGAGTTGGCAACCGGACGCCGAGTCATTTGCCCTTAACTCCAAGGTGCCATTAAAGGGTTGTAGCCTTTCCTGCATGCCGCCGAGCCCAGTACCGAACTGTCCAGTGCCGCTTTTAGCTGATGCGTTTCGCGCAGCTCCCCGTGTTAGCCCAACGCCGTTGTCGCTCAGTTGTAATACCAGTGCGCTTTGGGAGTCTTCCATGCTCAGTTGCAGTTGATTCGCCTTGCCGTGACGTACGGCGTTGCTGATGCCTTCTTGCAGCACTAACAGTAGTGCCTGAGTCAGTTCGGCTGATTGCAGTGGCTTCATCCCTTTGCAGTGAAGAGTCACGCTGGGTAAGCGGGTCATCAGTGCCTCTAAAGGTGGGACTAAATCCAATCCCACTTGCACTCTTTGAGCCCTGACGACGGCGCGAATACTTTCAAGTAGCTGTTTAGCTAAGGATTTACTTTGATTGACTTGAGGTTTGAGCTCCTCGGGCGCTGTATGGCTTAGTACTTCCAATTGCAGGGAAAGCGCTGTGAGTTGGTGGCCGAGAATGTCGTGCAAATCGCGTGATATCCTTAATCTTTCTTGCTGTTCGCTGGCTTGGCTCAGCAGCGCGCGAGTGGCAATAAGCTGTTGGTTTAGCTGTTCTTGTATCAAACGTGATTTACGTTCAGAAAGCCTTGCTTGGCTACTGCTGTAGGCAAAGAATTGAAAACCAAGATAAATCAAAATATTGAACACATTGCTTTGTTCATGCAATTGCCATTGCTGCAGTAGGTAATAAACAACATTGACCAACACTAGCTGTGAAATGGCTTGGCGACGACTAAAAAACTCAGGCAACAGTGACGCCCAAATGACGAAGAGGATAGGCAGTAATGCGTTGTTTGCTGTGAGCATTAAGCTCATCACGGTCAACGGCATCACTAGCGTGGTTATGCGGCGAAGTTGAATATTATTATGCGCAACTTTATCGGTAGCTATCAGTATAAATTGCACTAAATACAGCCCATAAAGTGTTACATTGAGCATGCCTTGCCATGTATGTAATGCGGCTTGGTTTATCCCAACCCAAGCGACTAATGCCCAAGTGAGCACTCCAGCGGCAATCAACATGTTTTCTTCTTTCGCTAATCGATTTTCTAGCACGAATGTCTATTCCTTAATCCAATTCTGCCGACCATTCTAGGGTATCACCGCCAGATGTCACTATGCCAAAAGTCATGTTGTTATCATTTTGTTTCATGACTTTTGGCACCTGTTTTTCGTCTTGTGATTTTTTAAGCTAACTCCATCGCAGTTACTTATGAGCGCAAATAACAGGAGTAAGACATGAAACACGTGAACTCGGCTATGACAAAAACACAGTTTTCCCAAGCTAATAAGACGAAAAGGGCGTTATCAGCGATTTGGGGCGCAGGCTTAGCTTGCTTGCTCTTGTCTGCAGCGAGCATTTCCACGGGGATTCAGGCACATACCTTGACTGTCGATATCGATAATATTCAAGTACAAACCGGCGCCTTGATGGTTGAGCTTTATGCCAATGCCGAGGATTACGCTGCAGGCCATAATCCTAGCGCTTCTATGATAAAACCCGTCACTAAGACAGAGCATAGGCTGGTATTTAGCGATCTCGCCGATGGCCAATACGCGGTAAAGGTCTTTCATGATGAAAACAACAATCACAGTTTAGATACCAATATGTTAGGTGTGCCGAGTGAAGGCTATGGCTTTAGCAATAACGCTGGCAGTTTTGGACCTGCGAGCTTTAAAGACGCCAGCTTTAGTTTGCAGGCCGATGCGCAAATCACCATACACATTCGCTAAGAGGGGGGCTGCACCATGGATAGACGTCAATTTCTAGCAGGCTCAGCCGTCCTAATGACGACCGCTGTTTGGGCCAGTTCAGTGGATAAGTTATTGGCGCTGGATAGCGCACAAAAGGTCGCACGTGAGCCTTGGGCGATTGGATTTAGTGGTGCTGAAGGCGACTATCCGCCACTCACTATGCAGGTTTCGGGTGAGTGGCCAGCGCAGTTGAGTGGGAATCTATATCGTAATGGGCCAGCGAAAATGTCTCGGGCAGGTAAGGCATATCAGCATTGGTTCGATGGCGATGGCATGGTGCAACAGTTTAGTGTGAGCAATGGGCAAATTCAGCATCAGGCTAAGTTTATCCAAACAAAGAAGTTTAAAGTGGAAGAGGCCGCTGGCGCGTTTAAGTACACGACCGCAGGCACAGTGATCCCCAATGCTTTACCTATTCGAAATAACGATGACTTGAATGTGGCCAATACCAGTTTATTGCCGCGCTACGGCGAGTTGCTCGCTTTATGGGAGGCGGGTTCACCCTATCGACTTGATGCCCAGACCTTAACCACGCTTGGCGTGAAAAGCTTTGGTGACAAGTTTAAGGGCTTGCCCTTTTCTGCTCACCCGCTCGATGACGGACAAGGTGGACTATGGAATTTTGGTGTCTGGTATGTCGGTGGTGAGAAGCAATTACTTGTGTATCAAGTGGCGCCCGATGACAGCATAGCCAGAATGGAAGTGATTGAATTACCACAGGCGAGTTACTTACATGCCTTCGCGCAGAGTGAGAATAAGCTGGTGTTTTACATTTCATCCTGCGTGTATGAAGAGGGCGAAACTTATATTGATGCTTTTAAATGGCGCCCCGAATTGCCATCGCAATTACTGGTTATCGACAAAGCCGACTTTAAAGCGCGCCAGTTACACCCGCTGCCTGCGGGATTTGTGTTTCACTTTGGTCAAGCCATTGAGAAGAATGACGAACTTTCTGTGCAGCTTTGCCTCTACCCCAATTCAGCTATTTTAACCCAAGGGATGAAGGGGTTACTGACGGGGGAGCGTAAAACTAAGACACCCCATGCAGAGTTAGTGACTATCACAGTACCGCTCACAGTACCACTCACAGCAGCTAGCAAAGCGCAGTTTGCAGAGACCTTGTCTTCCTCTGCACGTATTAACCGCAGCGGCGTGATGATGGAGTTTCCCCAGTTTTCGCAGTACATTATGGGTAAAAAACAAACTAGCGGTGAAAAAACGTTTGCAGAGAAAACAGGCGGGGCTTCGGCGTTTGCTCCGTTATTTGGCGTTGGAGCAAGATCAGATTCAGCTGTTAACTCTGGCTCCAGCTCTAACTTTAAATATGAAGCAGAAGCCGAATCTGAATCAGGGCTAAGTAACACTCTGTATTGTATTCATAATGCAAAAGACAGCAGCAAGCACAGTGCGGATACACTTGGCGACGCGAGCTATAGCGCGTTTTATCTTGGCAAAGGCAAAATTGCCGAAGAGCCGCTCTATATCCCCGCCACTGAGCAGCACGAAGCCTATTTACTGATGACTTGGCTCGATTACCATAATGCACAGTCTGGTTTGTCTTTGTTTCGTGCAAGTGATATCAGTGCGGGCCCCATCGCTTCAGCTCAAATGAACAGGGTATTGCCACTAGGGTTTCATGGCTGCTTTATTGAAGCTTAATATTTTGATCTATAAATAAAAAACGCAGCTCTTGGCTGCGTTTTTGTTTCAGGCGAAAGAAACGTTTATTCATCAATTTCCGCATTGTGATAGACGTTTTGTACGTCGTCACAATCTTCAAGTGCGGCAATAAACTTTTCAAACATAACGACATCTTCACCTTCAACTTTAGTCATGTCCTGCGGTACGAAGGTGATATTGTCAAATTCAAAGTTAACTTCTGGCATCGCTTCGGTCAGCGCAGTTTTGACTTTAAAGTACTCAGTGTGCGGCGCGTAAACTGTGATTAAGCCATCTTCCAGCTCAACATCGCTTACATCAACGTCAGCCATCATCAGCAGTTCTAAAATCGCATCTTCGTCATCACCCGCAAACACGAACACGGCTTGATGATCAAACATGTGGCCAACTGTACCTGGGCCGCCGAGTTTGGCATCGTTTTTCACGAAGGCTTGACGCACTTCGGTGAAGGTACGTTTTACGTTATCGGTTAAGCAGTCAACAATGACCATGCAGTTGCCAGGACCAAAACCTTCGTAACGGGCGGTATCGTAATCTTCACCACCGCCGCCTTTGGCTTTTTCAATTGCGCGTTCAATAACATGCGCAGGCACTTGGTCTTTCTTAGCGCGTTCAATTAAGCGACGCAGTGATAAGTTTCCATCGGGCTCAACGCCGCCTTGCTTAGCGACAACGTAAATCTCTTTACCGTAGCGTGAATAAATGCGGGTTTTTTGACCGGCTGTTTTCGCCATGGATTCTTTCTTGTTTTGATATGCTCTGCCCATCTTGATCTCGTTAGCTCAAAAAAATTGCGCCGATATTAGCAGTTTTCTTGGCATAAGTGCAGTCGTCCCTATGTGATTTATTACCGAGAAGGCGACGGGGCACGCATTTCAGGGCAAAGTTGGTTTTATCAAGGAAGATCCGCTTTTAGATAGGCTAGGACTATATCGCGATAGATTAATACTAATGTCTAATGCCATACGCTCGTGAGACTGTTGATGATAGCTAACTTCTACTTTGTTTATTTAGCGAGATAAATTATCTAGCTTATTCAGAGAAATAGACTAAAACTATAAATCTTGAGCGCTATCATAGTTAGCCCTCCCTCGTCAGTTGTAAGCAATAGCCGCTGTAATTGATACCAACTGAACGAAGGCTAATGATTCGACTCTTAGCATTTCCCTTTCATTTTTACCTTGCGCAGTTACGGGAAGTATATGGAAATACAGCACAAAATTTTAATTTTCATCAGTTTTACGCTGGTCACTCTGGGGAGTTTATTACTTGAGGGACTGCATCTTCCGAGTATTGTGCAGGCGGTGATCTTGGGCGTTCTTGCCTGTGGCTTAGTGGTGAGGGTGTGTTTGCGCGCATCTAAGGCTAAGCTCGACACCGATGAGGCAAACATTAAGGCATTACAAGAGCAAAGCATCCCCGCCCACGACATTAGTGTGCAAACCAGCAAAATTGCTATCGGTTCGGCTGAGGTGTCGCATTTTATTGATTTATTGAATAAATCAATAAAATCAAATGGCGAGCATGCCAGTGCCATTGCGGTTGCCGCGGGGCAATTGAGCCACACTACGGCCCAACTTGGCGATAATGCGGCAGATATTTTAGGCCAAGCTCAAGAGGCTGAGCGCGTTAGCGTGCAGGGACGAAGTCAAGCTCAGAAAGGTGTTGCGGCTATTCGTTCACTGAGTACGGATATTGATACCGCCGCTGAGCAAGTGCAGGCGCTTAAATCAAGAGCCGAAGAAATCCAAAAAATTACCGAGGTGATTAACTCCGTTGCCGAGCAAACGAATCTGCTGGCCTTAAATGCGGCTATCGAAGCGGCTCGTGCGGGGGAGCAGGGTCGAGGTTTTGCGGTAGTGGCTGACGAAGTACGCAGCCTTGCGGGGAAAACGGCGGGTGCAACCCAAGATATTGGCAAAATGCTATTAGAAATCCGCAGTGAAACGGATAAAACTTCTGGGCTGATGGAGCGAGTCGTGACGCAAACCGCCGATGTGGTCGCCGCCATGGGCGAGTTAGACGCGCACTTCACTGAGATTTCGGCTTCTGTGACTCAATCGGCCCATGCCTTAGGTGATATGGAAGATTCACTCAAACAATATAACAACACTACTAACGACATTAGCCGCTCGGTGACTCAAATACGTGACTCGTTAAATTCGACGGGTAAACAGAGTCATAGCGTATCCGAGCAGGCCTTTACTTTATCCTTGACCACTGAGGGTATTTTTAAAGCGCTGTCTAAATGGGATACACAAACCTTCGATCAGCAGGTTCTGCAATTGGCGAATGTTGCCGCTAAAGCGTGCGGTGACAAGTTAGCACAAGGTTTAGCCAGTGGCAGTTTTAGCGAGGCTGATTTGTTTAATCCTAAATACCAACCTATTACCAATACTCAGCCGCAGAAATACAGCACGGCTTTCGATCGTTATACCGATCAGCATTTTCCAACGATTCAAGAGCCCATTCTGGCAAAACACAGCGAAATTATTTATGCGGGAGCCGTTGATAGGAAAGGTTATTTTCCGACCCATAATAAACGCTTTAGCCAAGCACTGACAGGCAAAGTTGAGGTTGATATGGTGCACAATCGAACCAAACGCTTGTTTAATGATCCGACAGGGATCCGTTGCGGCGCCCATACTGAACCTGTGCTATTGCAAACTTATAAACGCGATACGGGCGAAGTGATGCACGACTTGTCGGTGCCCATTTTTGTAAACGGTAAACATTGGGGCGGATTTCGAGTGGGATTTAAAGCTAAGTAGATTACTGATAACTCAAATTTAGGTTATTTACTCTAAAAAATGCATAAAAACGCATCTTTATTTGTGTCTTATATGTGATCGATAGTGGGTAATTGATTAACATAATAGAAATAGATTGGCATCTTTTTGCCGAAGTGCTTAAATAGCCCAAGGTGTACAGTATAAGACAGTATTGTATCCAATAAAAAATCATAAAATTTGAATAAGACCTTAAGTAATTGATTTAAAATGTTTAAAATATCTTCCTGGATATTTTAAAATGTTGAGGACAGGGAGCTCTCTTGCGACGTAAATATAACGCAGTAGATGCTGCTTAATGTGAGTTAAATGTGATGCAAGCAAATCAAGCGACTGTAACTGTTTTATATTATGATGCCCCCGTAGGGTTAATTATGCACAACGCCGTATTAGGTAATTTGCCAGTGAGTGAAGCTGGGCGTGTGATGATACCTGCAAGTTTCCGCAAGGGAAAATCTATCATTGCTGTACTTGAAGGTGAGTGTAAGATATTGAATTCATTAGGCGAGCGAGTGTTTGCTCAAGCTAATATAGGTTAACATTTTAAACTAATCGTCATTCTTGGGACGAATAATTCGCTTTGCTAAATTATCGTCCCGACATCTTCTGCAAAAATTCTATTCAATCCATCTATTTCTATTAATGTTAGCGCTTGTTCGCCTAATCATATTCGGTTAGTCATTCAGATATTTACTGTCCCACAAATTAACGCACTTTAATGGCAGACTTCTGCCAATAATTGGTCTGCAAGGTACTGTAAGGTTTCGGCATTAGGATGGGTGTGGGCGAAGGTTCTTAAACCATAAATTCCCATCATTAAATATTGGGCTCTTTGCTCGCTGCTGCGATTGCCTTGGAGGAGTCCTTGTAACGTTGCGGTGGCAAATTGTAGTGTGAGTGCTTGCTGCCAAGATTGTAGATACTGATTGATGATGTCTCGGATCTCAACATCTTGCTCTGCAATTTCATTTAACGCTTTTGTCAGTAAGCAAGCTTGGGCGCTATCGCAACTCAGACATTCAATAACGAGATGATCTAAGTAGGTTTTCAAATTAGTCAGCACATTCTCGCCATTGCCGAATAGATTGTTGAATTGCTCGTTTCTGTCGAGTTGATATTGCTCAATGGCCGCGATTAGTAATCCGCGTTTATTGGTGAAGGCACAGTAAATCGACCCCGGATGTAATCCCGTGGCTTGAGTAAGATCTTGCATGCTCGTTTTGGTGTAACCCTTGTGCATGAAGGCGGCCATAGCGCCGCGAAGTACCAGTTCTCGGTCGAACTCTGCATTACGCATCGAATTTAATTCACTTATATAGAAACGCTTAGGCCAGATTCTACCTAAATTTGAATAAACATTCAAAAATGAACTTGAATGATCGTTCAAATAATAATATCTTGAATGCATATTCAAGAATGGAACTGAGAAAATGACCACACAAACCACGCCAAATTCATTGGTGAATCTGTTCGATACCTACTCACTTAATGACACTATTACCTTAAATAATCGTATCTTAATGGCACCTTTAACCCGTTGTATGGCGGATGCCGATTTAGTGCCGACCGATGATATGGTTGCCTACTATGCACGCCGCGCCGAAGCGGGTTTGATCATCACAGAGGCGACGATTATTCGTCCCGATGCTCAAGGTTATCCAAATACCCCTGGTATTTTTACTCAAGCGCAAATTGCTGGCTGGCGTAAAGTGACCGATGCGGTACATGCCAATGGCGGTAAGATTTTTGTGCAGTTATGGCATACGGGCCGTGTTGCTCATCCACACTTTTTCGGTGGTGGTGATGTGCTTGCGGCATCAGCACAGAAGATTGAAGGCAGCGTGCCAAGAATGCGCGAACTGACATATGTCACGCCAAAACCTGCCACACTTGAGGATATTCAAGGCCTAGTGCGTGATTACGCCAAAGCGGCGGAAAATGCCATTGAAGCTGGGTTTGATGGCGTCGAAATCCATGGTGCAAATGGTTATTTGATTGATACTTTCTTACACCATGACAGCAATCGCCGCACCGATGAATACGGTGGAACACCTGCCAATATGTCCCGTTTTGCGCTTGAGGTTGTCGATGCTGTTGTGGCTCGTATCGGCAAAGACAGAACCGGTTTACGGATTTCTCCAGGGGCTTATTTCAATATGGCGGCAGATAGTCGTGACCGCGAAGTGTTCGATTACTTCTTGCCTGAGCTGGAATCCCGCGATATCGCTTTTGTGCATATTGGGATTTTCGATGACAGCATGGAATTCGATTATCTTGGTGGCAGAGCTTCAAGCTATGTGCGCGCACACTATGGCAAAACCTTAGTGGGAGTTGGAAGCTACAGCGCTGAAACTGCCAGTGAAGCGATTGCGGCGAATAAGTTTGATTTGATTGCTATTGGTCGCCCATTCATTGCCAATCCTGACTATGTTGCTCGCGTGCGTGATGGCGTTGAACTGGTTCCTTACAGCGACGAAATGCTAGCAAGCTTAGTGTAATTTCATTTAATAGCTGAATAAAGAAAGGGTTAGCATGTGCTAACCCTTTTCGTTTGTCTCGTGCCTTTTATTTAATCCGCTTTAACTAAGGATCTGAGTGCGGTGAGTTTTTGCTGAGCTATGCCGAAAATACTCTCGGGAGAATATTGCCCTTGGCTAGGTGCGGCCGTTTGCGGCAAACTTCCTGCGGTTTTACCGAGCAGTAATTCCATTGCTTGAGTCACATGGGTAATAGCCCAAATATGGAATTCCCCCTGTGCCACTGCATCGACAATGTCTTTGCGCAGCATAAGGTTGGCCATGTTCGAGGCAGGAATAATCACCCCTTGTTCCGGTGTACGGCCTTTTATTTTACAAACATCGAAGAAGCCTTCAATTTTTTCATTCACGCCGCCAATGGGTTGAGCCTCACCAAATTGGTTCATCGAACCTGTGATGGCAATATCTTGCCTAATTGCTTGCTCGCTAATAGCCGAGATAATGGCGCAGCATTCGGCCATCGACGCGCTGTCACCGTCCACTCCGCTGTATGATTGCTCAAAGGTGAGGTAAGTGGTGAGCGGGATTTGCGCCGTCTTACCTAAAACTGAGGCTAAATAAGCGGTTAAGATCAACACGCCCTTAGAATGGATCCGGCCTCCAAGTTTGACTCTGTGCTCGATATCCATCACTTCACCCTTACCAAAGGCAGTGGTTGCTGTGATGCGATTGGGCATACCAAACTGATGATCTGAGGTCGAGATTACGGATAAGGCATTGATTTGCCCAACCACTTTACCCTGAGTGCTAATCAAGGTCGTGCCGTTGGTAAAGCTTTGCATTATGTTATCGTGAAGACGCGAGACTCTTTGCTCTTGATTTCGCAGTGCTTGCTCAACGTGCGGCACTAAAATTTGCTGACTGCCCGAAGATTTAGCGCAGTAGTTTGATTCCCGCAGTAGGTTGGCAATATTGGCCGAGTGTAGCGACAGTTTTTGTTGATCTTCGGCCTCCCGCGAGCTGTATTCGATGATGCGTGCTATAGCCGCACGGTCGCAATGTAGCATGTTGTTGTCGTGAACTATGCTCGAAATAAAGCGGGCATAGTGCGCCTCAGAAGTTGAGGTTCTGTCCATCACATCTTCAAAATCGGCGGTAACGCGGAATAACTCACTGAAGTCAGGATCATAGTGCTGTAATAGCTGATAAGTTTCATGATCGCCAAACAGAATAATTTTCACATCTAAGGGGATAGGCTCAGGCGCCAATGAAATCGTGCCCGACAGTGACACTTCCCGTTCGAGTGAACTTAAATCGAGTTTGCGTGAACGCAGGGCGCGTTTTAGTCCGTCCCACACGTAAGGGCGCTCTAATACTTTAACGGCATCCATTAATAACACGCCACCATTCGCCTTGTGCAGGCTGCCGGGACGGATAAGCGAGAAGTCGGTGAACACTGTGCCTCTAAATGTGGCGTTTTCCACATAGCCAAATAGGCTGTGATAACTTGGGCTTTCTTCTACGACAATAGGGAATTTTTGAGTCCCTTGAGCGACCAAAACGTTAACTTGGTAGCGGCGGGGCATTTTCTTTTCAAGGGAAGCGTAGGCTAGGCCCAGTTGTTCTTCACTTTCTTCTAAAAAGATATCTAAATTGTCTAAGATATCCGCCTGCATACCGGTTAGGAAAGTCCGCGCTTCGGGCTGGTGCTTGAACTTATCTTTGAGTGGCTTAATAAAATGAATTAACACTTCTTTGGCGACTTGTTCGTCATGCTCTTGCTGCTTGTCGCTGAATTCTTCTTCCCATTCAGTGATTTGGCGAATAATACCCCGTAGTTTAACCTCTAGACCATTGATATTACTTTCAAATTGACTACGTTCAGTCTCTGTCAATGCTTCGAATGAAGCTTCGTCATGGGGTTCTTCACCATTGAGCGCTACCATTTGATAGTCGCCCTGCATGGTTAAACTGAGGCTGATGCCTTTCTGTTTCGCTTCTTCGGTTAATTCAGTGAGTGCGACTTCTTGCTTCTGTGATAATTGGCTTTTGAGCTTTTCGGTGCGGGCATAATACATTTCATTATCAAAGGCTAAAGGCATAGCTTTGACAAGTTTAAGCATCAACTTTTCGACGGCTTTTTTAAATTCAAGCCCAGTCCCTGCACTCAGTTTCAGTACTTTAGGGCAACGGGTATCATCGAAATTAACCACATAGCACCAATCGTACAGGGTATGGTCGTTTGGCTCGTGACGGCTTAGGTAACGCAGCATCATGGTCCGTTTGCCGAGGCCGTTCTGACCTATGGCGTAGATGTTGTAACCCTTTTCTTTAATTCCCATTGCAAACTCTACCGCTTGCTGGGCGCGTTCTTGGCCGACAATGTCATTGAGAGGTGTGAGTTCTGCTGTCGATTGGCAATCTGTGCTTAATTGGTCGAGTTCGCAAATGCGATATAATTGTTTACTGTTGAGCAGGGTAGCTTGGCTTGATACGACGTCAGTGGGCATAAATATCCTTGGTTTTTCAGCCTTATTATTTCCATTGTAGACAATAAGATAGCATTTTTGTCAATCAAAACCCTGTTATTGCTGATATATGTCTTTAGGGATGGTTTTCTCTCGCTAAGAAAGTGCTGAATTATCGGGGGAAGACTTAATTGATTAAGTCTAACTAATTGTTACTCAATAAACTTATCGCGATACTGACACTAAAATTTTGTGCTAAAGTAGCAAATGCAATGTTAGTTGGATTTACCCGTGCAAGCAGTCTGCTGGGTGTGAGTAAGTTAGTGTGAATTTTGATGGTTTGACCTCTACCACCCTAAAAGGTGGATATGATGGAGTAAGTTTTAGATCCAACCTTAGTGCCAATTGAGATGTATTGATTTGATGTTAAACGTAAAATTTTATGAGATTTTACTGCTTGGTTAACGTTTTCCCTCTGTAGCAATATTGGGCATGTGTTTAAGGTCTTACGGTATTCTCGCCATAGGCCGATTGAGCAGTAACGAGATCTGAGTTGGCAAGATGATGATAGATGTACCTATTACGCAGCAACAGCTGGATAACTGGTTGAGTGACTTAAATTTAGTCGCTGAGATATCAAGCAGTAAAGCAATGTTATTAGCATGGAATGCTGCGGGTGAACTTAGCAGCATGTTAAGTTCAGACTCTGCGGCTGAAAGTGAAATACAGGCAATACTCAGCCACCTAAGTGGCAATCATTTGGCTAACCCTCAGCCTGCTATAAGCCAGTCCGTTGTGATGCCCTCAATGCTCACACCATCTGAAATCGTTCCTAACCCCTTTGATATTATTGATAAACCTACTATTTCCCCGCTAAGCAATGCTAAGTTGTACAGCTTGAGCGCGCCAATTTCAGCATTGCCGCGATTAGGTCGTCATCAAATCACGGCTGCATTATCTGTATCACAGCTAACTGAGCAGGTACGTGAGCCTCTGTTAATTATGGATACTCGGCAGCACTCAGATTGGCACACTTGTAGTGCAATCGGCAGCGTGATTTGTTTGTCTCTCGCTCGGCCATCTGGGGCAAATTTTGGCTTTTTATGCTTCTATCACAACGAGGCACAAGGTGTAGATTCAAAAACGCTACAACTCGCTAAGCTTATCAGCGATAGCATTCAACACCAGTTAGGCGAGATATTGAGCCAACATAATGCGGCTGAAGCATTAAGCCGAGGTTCACCGAGTCGTGTCGATACGGTCGATTTACAAACTTTTATCGATAGTTTTGACGAACATATTTGGATGAAAAATGCCGCTGGCATTTACACTCTTTGCAATCGTAGTGTTGAGAATGCGTGGGAAATGCCCCGTAGTGAGATTGTTGGTAAATCCGATGTTGAACTCTTTGGTGCTGATATTGCAGAGATTTTTCTAGAGGGTGATAGGCTCGCTATCGAATCTGGTACGCCTATCATTGTTGCTGAGTGTTTAGATGGCAGTGAAGCTAAAAATCATCTTTGGCTAGAAACGCTAAAACTCCCAACACTCAATGCTCTGGGTGAGCTCGTAGGCGTTATCGGTATGACTCGCAACATTTCCAAGCATAAAGCAGTTGAAGAACAGCTGACACTGGCGACCAATGTGTTTAAAAACTCGGTTGAAGGTGTCGTTGTGACCGACCGGCATGGCAATATTACCGACGTTAACGGTGCATTTTTTGAGATCACAGGTTATGTGAGGGAAGAGTTACTCGGCCAGAATCCTCGGATCTTTAGTTCGGGTCGGCATGATAAAGATTTTTTCGATAAACTCTGGAATACCTTGTTTACTCAAGGTAAATGGAATGGCGAAATTTGGAATCGGCGCAAGAACGGCACGATTTTTCCGCAAAATATCACCATAAGCACTATTTATGATGACGTTGGAGATGTGCGTTATTTTGTCGCTGTGTTTGCCGATATTTCAGCCCAGAAAGAGAATGAAGCGCAACTCACGCACTTAGCGTATTTTGACCCGCTAACGCATTTGCCCAATCGCATGAAGTTCATGATGCAGCTTAAGCAAGAAGTGCGACAAGCTAAGCGGCTGAATTTGCAATTAGCGACTGTGATGATTGATGTCGATCTGTTCAAGCATATCAACGACAGTTTTGGCCACAGTATAGGCGATGAAATGTTAGTTGAGCTTGCCAAGCGTTTACGCAGCCAAGTAGGCGATCAGGATGTGTTATCACGGATTGGTGGCGATGAGTTTGTGGCATTGATTTCAGGGATCGACAATAGTGCAGATGCCGCAGTTGCCATAAATCAATTGCGCCAAGTGTTTGAGCAACCTTTTATTGTGAGCACGGGCGACCACTTACGTTTAACGGCGAGTATGGGCGTTTCTTTGTATCCAAATGATGGAACCGATGCGGACACTTTACTGCGTAACGCCGATGCGGCCATGTATCGCGCCAAAAATGATGGCCGCAATAATTATGCTTTTTATACTGAGTCCTTAACTCAACAGTCTTTTGAACATCTTAAGCTGCAAAGTGCTCTCTATGGCGCGATTGAGCAAAATGCCTTGTACTTAATGTACCAGCCAAAACTTGATTTAGTGACTCGACAAACCGTGGGATTTGAAGCATTACTGCGTTGGCACGATCCTCAACTGGGGTTGATTTCGCCTGCGATATTTATTCCTGTGGCAGAAAAAATAGGTCTTATCCATGAAATTGGCTTATGGGTGTTAGAAACCGCTTGCCGTCAAGGCATGCGTTGGCTTGGTGAAGGCAAACATTTTGGCCGTATTGCCGTGAACGTGGCAGGACAACAGTTACAGCGCAGTTCCTTTGTGGATGATGTGAAACGTGTCTTAGCTGAAACGGGTTTGCCCGCCAAGCATTTAGAGCTTGAAGTGACCGAAAGTGTGATGATGCAGAACCCTGATCTTGCTATCCGTGACTTAAAGCGACTTGGCGATCTGGGTATCGAATTATCGGTTGATGATTTTGGTACTGGCTATTCATCGCTCAACTATTTGAAAAAACTGCCTATTCATAAATTGAAAATTGATCAATCTTTTGTGCGAGACATTCCCTTCGATACTAACAATACCGCTATCGCTAAGGCTGTGATTGCACTTGGACATGCGTTGAAGCTGGAAATTATCGCCGAAGGGGTTGAAACTAAAGACCAAGCTGATTTTCTGCAACAAAACCAGTGCGATCAAGCCCAAGGTTACCTTTTTAGTCGTCCGCAACTAGCTGCAGATCTCGACGCATTTCTATCGTGATGCTGGCGTATTGCGAGACTGACTTATGGTAAGGCTGACTATCCTGAAATTGATTTAGTTTCACCCGATAGAACAATAGGACTAACGCTATGCCGCTAGTCGCTTAGGGTTGTGTCTGCTAAAATTCTGGCCATTATTTTCAGTGGTTAACCGCAATGTCTTTTAGTGCCTTACCCTTAAACTCCACGTTAGTGAATACCTTAGCGGCTCTTGGTTATGAATCGCCAACGCCTATCCAGTTAGAAGCGATCCCTGCCATCTTAGCTAAACGGGATGTGATGGCTGGCGCCCAAACGGGTACAGGCAAAACCGCTGCGTTCGCCTTGCCTATCTTGCATCATTTGATGACACTCAGCCCTTCGCAAGAGTTAACGGCTGTGAGACCCGTACGCGGATTAGTCTTAGTGCCGACACGTGAACTGGCGGTGCAGGTACAGCAGAGTTTTGTTCAGTACGCTAAAGGGACTGATATTCGTATCGGCATCGCCTACGGCGGCGTGAGTATCGATGCGCAGGTCGCCGTGTTTAATGCAGGGATTGATGTGTTAATCGCAACTCCGGGCCGCTTACTTGATCACCTTAGACAAGGTGCATTAAATCTTAAGCAATTGAGTGTGCTTGTTTTCGATGAAGCTGACCGTATGCTCGACATGGGGTTTATGGATGAAATTCAAGCCGTGCTCAAGCAAGTACCGAGTGACAGACAAACCCTGTTATTTTCTGCCACCTTAGATGCCGCTATCTTCAGCTTAAGTAAAACCTTACTGCGCGATCCCAAGTTGATTGAAGTTGCCAAGCGCAACACGACCGCTGCCGAAATTGAACAAGTGGTTTATGCCGTCGACGCCGACCGTAAAACCGAACTCGTCAGCCATCTGGTACGCAGTAAAAACTGGCATCAAGTGTTGATTTTTAGCCGCACTAAGCAAGGCGTCGATAAACTGGTTCAGCAACTCAATAAAGCCGATATTATCACTCAGGCGTTTCACGGTGACTTGTCTCAAGGCGCGCGCGAGAAAGTTTTGCAGGAATTTAAACAAGGCAAAATTCAAGTGCTAGTGGCAACGGATGTCGCCGCCAGAGGCCTAGATATCGTCGAGCTTAAATATGTGATCAACTTTGAGCTACCCTTTATCGCCGAAGATTATATTCATCGTATCGGTCGCACAGGTCGAGCGGGTAGTGCAGGGCTTGCCATCACCCTCTTTAGTCAAGAGGACTCCCTATTATTGGAAGAAGTTGAAGTTGTGCTCGACAAGCGTCTACCACAACAATGGTTACTTGGCTTTGAACCCGACTTTAATAAGATGGATACCGAACCTAGACGTAACGGCAAAGCGGCGCAAAAACAACGTGCTAAAAAGCGCGCTTTGGGTGGAAAGGGAAAAAGGTAGTTTTTTAGGTGCGGCGTCTGAATGGCTGAATCTAATAGAGATTAGATCAAGTGGTGACATGATTCATTTATCGACGCCAGTTCAGTTCCCGCCGCCGCATTTGAATTGATTGCTCGAAATGAGTAATAGCCTGAAAGTTCAAACAAAAAGGGCTTAACCTTGCGGTTAAGCCCTTCTGGTAAAATTGGTGGAGGCGGCGGGACTTGAACCCGCGTCCAGAACACCTACATCCAAGGCACTACATGCTTAGTCTCTCTTTTAATTAACCCGAATAAACTCCGAAAGACAGGATTTCATCGGGCGAGTCCGGTACTATTTCGCGGTTCACCCCCGGACGGAGTTCCCTCGCTATCAAATGTAAGATGACCATCTGTATACACCGCCCATTTGAGAGACCTGTGTCAGATGGCTAGCTAGCCTAAGCTGCTAGAGCGTAGTTATCGTCGTTTGCAACTATAACTGTGCGGCTTTTTACGAGGCCAACCGCCCCTCGGCATGCTCCCAGGGTTTCGTGAATCCTGTCGAATCCAAAATCGCCCCCAAGAATTTGATTGTAACCCGTAGCACTATGATCACCTAGCATCATTTGCTTCAAGTTCAATCGTTTGTTCATTATCCGTGCGTTTTTTCTTTTTTCATCACGCGGGCTTTTTCAACTTCCCATTCACGCGCTTTAGTATCTTCGCGCTTATCGTGATCTTTCTTACCTTTACCTAGGCCAATTTCCACTTTTACCCATGCACCTTTACGCCAGTACATTGAGATAGGAATAATAGAGTAGCCTTGGCGCTCAACTAAGCCCGCTAGTTTATCTAGCTCTTTACGGCTGAGTAGCAGTTTTTTCAAACGTAGGGGATCGCAGACAACGTGTGTCGATGCCGTATTCAAGGGAATAATGGTGCAGCCATGCATAAAGGCTTCGCCATTTTTCAGGAATACGTAACAGTCGGACAAGTTGACCTTACCCATACGGATAGATTTCACTTCCCATCCCATAAGGGATAGGCCGGCTTCCATTTTCTCTTCGAAACGGTATTCGAAGGTTGCGCGCTTATTACGTGCGATAGTCGCAGGCGCGGCTTTGCTTGAATTTTTCTTTACCATAGTGGCGCCATTATACGCACGGTGAATCAATTTGGTATTGATATAAGGGTTTATTTAGTTAATTTCAAGCCTCTATCGTGTTGTTGCTGGTTTTTTGAACGTGATTAGGGTGTTAAGTATCAGCCTAAGTGCACAAGGGGTGCGTTTTTTACGTATCGTGATAAAATCCGTGCAAATTTTGATTGCTGGCCTAAGTTGTTTATTGCACGTGCGTTATTTTCGTGCGTTTGAGTTTGCTTAGGTCGCTGTGAATACGTTAGTGAAGAGTACTAAGTCCTATGCCGCAAATTTCTCGAAGTGTGTTAGTCCGTTTTAGTGCGATGCAAATGTATGACTTAGTGAATGATGTCGAGTCGTATAAGGAATTTTTACCCGGTTGTGTGGGTGGCAAAGTCTTAGAATTTGATGGTAAGACTATGCTGGCATCTGTTGATGTGAGTAAAGCGGGGATCCGTAAGACATTTACGACTCGCAACCAAGTGGTTCCTGGTAAGAGTATTGATTTAACATTAGAAAATGGGCCCTTTAAGCATTTATTGGGGCAGTGGCGTTTTACTGAGCTGACTGAAGAGGCCTGCAAGGTAGAATTCGAGCTGAGTTTTGAGTTTTCAAGTTCGTTAGCCGATATGGCCTTTGGTAAAGTGTTTAATGATCTTATGGTATCAATGGTGACGGCATTTACGAGTCGCGCTAAGGTGATTTACAGTGACAAATGAGACAGATAAGTTTGTAGTTGATGTGGTTTACGCCTTGCCTACACAGCAAAAAGTGATTTCGGTGAATGTGAATCCCGGCACGTCGGCGATTGAGGTGGTGCGTTTAAGTAACATAGTGAGTTTTTTTCCTGAGATCGATTTAGAGACGGTTAAGCTCGGTGTGTTTAGTAATGTGGTTAAGCATGACCAAGTGATTTTACCGGGGCAAAGGGTTGAGATTTATCGTCCTTTGATTGCTGATCCTAAGGATGTGCGTCGTCGCCGAGCAGATAAAGCTAAAGATGAAGGCCGCGCGAATAAAGTGACGGGCGGACGGGCTTAAATATTGACATCATTGCTCAATAAAAAAGCGCCCTTGGGCGCTTTTTTGTATTTGATTGACTGAGAAGAGCATAAGCAAAGTTTAGGATATTACTTAATTGGTTTTTGAACTTGCGCTTCAGCTTGATTTTCTTTAACTAATGGCTTTTCATCGGCGCGCTGTGCTGGAATTTGTGGCACTAGCTCAGTTTTATTACCTGTTGGTAAGCTGCTTTGCTCTAGCGGCGTACTAAATTCTTTGCTCAGTTCATAATCGCCTTTCACTGAGGTAAGTTTATCGCCCGTAAAGTGCAGTATGAGTTCTTTATGCGTAATGCTGGCATCACGCCCACTCTTGTAGTGATACACGTAGTACCAAGTATCGTCAGCAAAACTATCTCGTAATACCGGACGGCCGAGAATGTATTCGGCTTGTTCTTTGGTCATGTCAATGCGCAACTTTTCAACTTGTTGCGGTTCCATGTAGTTGCCCTGTGGAATGTCAGGCTTATAAATCAACCAATCGAACACGCTACAGGCACTGAGTGAAACAGAGAGCGCCACAGCGCCCAGTAGGGTAAGACTTTGCTTTTTATTGATCATTGTATGCGCTACTTCTGAAAATCTGGCGGCCATAATACCCAAGCATTCCCCCTCATGACAAGGGCAATCGGGCTTTGCAACCGTCATAGATCGAATTGTGTGACTTTTCGACCCAGTATGTTGGCTTTAGTTCTCAATCTTTAAGGATATTTATTCGCTAAAGTCATATGGGGCTAAGAGTATGATTTTCGGCTTCTAGAGCCGTACAGGTTTACTGTTGGCTGGATTGGGAAAGAGTAAATGTGAGCGATTTCTTCTTTAAAGCCAAGCAATTAGTTAGTAAGTCGATAGACAGTATGTGTGGCGATAAACATAGTAATCTCATTAAAATCAGATTAAAGTTACCGATATGTTTTTATTGTGTTCTTGTACTGTGGCTTTTTTGCCGTAAGTTTGCAGTGTTCGAAATAAAATAGTGGGATAGATGCATTGGGCTCTTTAGTTTGCGTAGGTACAGGTTTACAACTGGCCGGACAGATCAGTGTGATGAGTCGTAGTTATATTGAGCACGCTGATGTCGTGTTTTCACTCTTGCCCGATGGTTTTTCGCAGCGTTGGATCCAGAACATTAATCCCAATGTCATTAATTTACAGCCGTTTTATGCACAAAATGGTGAAGTTAAAAATCGCCGAGAAACCTATGAACAAATGGTTAATTCTATATTGGAGGCGGTGAGGGCTGGCAAAAAAACCGTTTGTGCACTCTATGGTCATCCTGGAGTCTTTGCCTGTGTTTCCCATATGGCGATTACGCGGGCGAGGGCAGAAGGGTTTTCAGCGAAGATGGAGCCGGGGATTTCTGCCGAGGCGTGTTTATGGGCTGATCTGGGTATTGACCCCGGTAGCTCTGGGCATCAAAGCTTTGAAGCTAGCCAGTTTATGTTTTTTAATCATGTGCCCGATCCGACAACCCATTTATTGTTATGGCAAATTGCGATTGCTGGTGAACATACCTTAACTCAGTTCCATACTACGAGTGACAGGCTGCAGATTTTGGTTGAACAACTGAATCAATGGTATCCGCGAGATCATCAAGTGGTGATCTACGAAGCTGCTAATCTGCCAGTTCAAGCCCCTAGAATTGAGTATTTGCCGTTGAGTAAGCTACCCGAGGCAAACTTGTCTCCGAACAGTACTTTACTGATCCCGCCAGCAAAAAAACTCGAATACAACTATGCTATTTTAACTAAATTAAGCATTAGACTTGAAGATTTAGGCTAATTGTGAGTGCTGTACTTCTGAGCTGAATTCGGGAGTCATCATATAAATAAGGAAAGGTATGTCTGCATTATCGGATTTTTTTACCCAGTTAGGCCAAGATGCACAACTGATGGAAGCGTATCAACAGGACCCTGAGTCCGTTATGCGTGCCCATGGGTTAACTGATGAAGAAATTAGCGCTGTAATTACAGGGGATATGACAAAACTAAAAGTTTTGAGTGGCGACCAAAATTATCAAACATTTATTTTAGTCAATCATGGTAATAATTAACTAATCTTGAAACGGTTACGTTGTGCCCTATTAGCCATCTTCGCCTTGTGTTCGACAGCTTTGATGGCTAACTCTCTCGATTTTGATCAGGCACTCAATGAGCTTGATGTATTACTGCAATCTGATCTTAGTGCTGCGCAGAAAAAGCTTGCCGAATATGAGAAAGAATTCAGTCGTTTAACTACAATACAACAAGGACGACTGAGGATAGATAGAGCGATAGGTTATTTTTTCATCGGTGAATATACTAAAGCGTTAGATGATCTTCACCAAGCCGAAACCTTAGTGACAAATACTGATTTATTGGCGTCAGTTTATAGTTACAAAGCCACGGTATATATAGGTATGCGTGACTATGACAAAGCCTTGGCTGCAGTCGCTCAAGCATTAGCCCTAGTGGTGAATATTGATGATGTCACGATTAAACGGCACTCATATCTAAGAATTGCCAATATTTATTCCGAAATGGACGCTTATAGCGATATGGGCCTTTATGCCAATAAGGTGCTACAACTCGCAAAGGAAACCGATGTCCGCGATATTTGTCATGCCAAATTGTTGCGCGCTATTTATTTACTCGGCGTGAAAAATCCCGACGCCTTCGATGCCTTCGAAGATAGCCGTCAATACTGTGATGCGAAGCAATTCCCCCTTCTGGCGACTATGTCGATGAAAGGCAAAGCTATGGTTTTGCAGGAGCGGGGCGACTTTTTAGGCGCGAGAGCGATTCTGCTATTAGCTTTAAAAGGGTATGAAGCTTTTCAATTTCAGTTAGAAATTAGCCATGTACATGCACTACTTGCCGAGAATTACTTTGCCATGGATGAGCAGGTTCAAGCGAAAAGTCACGCCGTTAAAGTGCTTTCATTCCCCGATGATAATAGCTACATCGAACATAAGCATATTGCATATTGCATATAAGGTATTTGCCGAACTGATGGCGGCGGATAAACAATTTGAGCAAGCCTATGAATACACAAGAAAAGAACAATATTATAATCAATTGATTTTTGACCAATCTAGAATGAAAACTCTCGCTTATCAGGCGGCTAAGTTTAATGCCGATGAACAGGCGCGTGAAATCAACTTACTCAATAAAGAGCGTGAACTTTACATCGCTCAGCAAATGGTAAAAGAGCGGGAATACACCAATATGCTGATGTTTATCACTATTCTAGTGGGTGGGCTGTTCTTCCTTGGAATTTTGTTAGCCGTAGGTCAGATGCAGAAACGTAAGTTTATGCGTATGGCGAGAATGGATGCCTTAACAGGCATATTGAATCGTGGTGCAGGGCAAGAGTTGGGAGAAAACCTTTTTGTGCAAGCCACGGCTCGTAGCGGGGATTTCTGTGTCATTTTATTCGATTTAGATTTCTTCAAACGCATCAACGATTCTTTTGGTCATGGAACTGGCGATTGGGCGCTTAAAAAGGTGGTTGACTCCCTTAAATCCCATATCCGAAATGGTGATGTTTTTGCTCGTATCGGCGGTGAGGAGTTTGCAATTTTATTACCCTATGCCGATGAGGAGAAAGGCATGGAAGTGGCGGAGCAATG
Source organism: Shewanella sp. M16 (assembly GCF_018224605.1). Classification (NCBI taxonomy): domain Bacteria; kingdom Pseudomonadati; phylum Pseudomonadota; class Gammaproteobacteria; order Alteromonadales; family Shewanellaceae; genus Shewanella; species Shewanella sp. M16. Next base: position 179,487 of record NZ_JAGTUL010000007.1, read on the forward strand.
TCGAGCTCGTATCGAGGCCATTGATACCCAACATTCAGGGCATAAGTTCGTTATAACGGCGAGTTTTGGCGTGAGCGGTTTAATGGCTGATGATCTGAGTTTGGATCCATTATTTCACCGAGCCGACATGGCGCTCTATGCCGCTAAGGCCAATGGCCGCAACACCGTAGTACGCTATTCTGACATATTAAAATGTGACAAGCAGGCAACTGATTTACGGCGTCATATCGCATCGCCCTCTGTGTAATGCAAGTCGAGTGAGCATTTAGTCTCATCCAGAGTTGGCAAGCCCTTACTGGTTTTATCCTTCCTTAGTTTATTGCTCGTTTTTTATTTTGCAGTCACTCACAAAATGCGATAACAGTTTAAGGTGTCTCTAAGTGCTCTTTTACTCTGCTTTGTTGCTCCAGTTGATTTCCCCTACGCTTAAGTGTTTTTCGTATCAAAATTTCTCATTTTTAATGAATTGCCTTGACCTTGTTAATAAATAAATGGGATATCATAGCTGATAATTGCCTAGCTATTGCTGGGTCCTTACATAGAACAATGCGCATTCCTTTTTCCGTTGGAGCCTTCATGGAACAGTCGAGTTTACTCACTTCGGTGCTGCTATTTTTATTGGCGGCGGTTATTTTTGTTCCCTTGGGTAAACGTTTTGGCGCGGGCCCTATTCTTTCCTATTTGGCCGCAGGGATTATTTTAGGCCCAGGTGGTATGGCGTTGGTTTCTGATCCTGCAGCCGTGTTGCATTTTGCCGAGTTAGGTGTGGTACTTATGCTGTTTGTACTTGGACTCGAATTGAATCCAAGTAAATTATGGGAACTTCGCAGTGCTATCTTTGGTTTAGGCAGTGGTCAGCTGTTGTTGTCATGGGCTGCGATTGGAGGTTTGGCTTGGGGTTTTGGCTTGTCTATTGAGGCGGCTTTAGTGGTTGGCGCCGCGCTATCTTTATCATCGACAGCCTTTGCCGTGCAGTTAATGAGTGAGCATAGGTTGCTTACAACCCCACTTGGACGTGATGCTTTTGGGGTCTTGTTAATGCAAGATCTTGCGGTTATACCTATGTTGCTGCTGACAGCATATTTGGCGCCCAATTCTGCTCAGATTGAACATCATGCGGTGCCTTGGTACTGGACGTGTCTTGCGCTCGTTGGTTTTGTGTTAGTGGGGAAATATTTACTGCCTAAATTCCTTAAACTAGTGGCAAGCAGTGGGGTGCGTGAAGTGCTCACCGCTTTTGCATTATTGCTGGTCATGGGTAGCGCTGAGTTAATGGAGTGGTTGGGACTTTCCGCGGGTATGGGGGCATTTTTGGCGGGTATTATGCTCGCTAACTCAAGTTATCGGCACCAGCTCGAAACTGACATAGAACCTTTTAAAGGCTTATTGCTTGGGCTGTTTTTCATGGCTGTCGGTATGAGTATGGATTTGAAATTATTGATATCTGATCCGTTACTTATTCTGGGTATTTTAATGGCTATGTTGCTGATTAAAACCTTTGTGCTTATGGTGTTGGGTCGTATTCGGCACCACAAATGGCGGCCTAGTATTGCACTAGGTTTGATCCTTGCTGAAGGGGGCGAATTTGCCTTTGTGCTGTTATCTCAGGCGCAGCTATCTGGTATTGTCGGCGATAAAATTGCGCAAGTCCTTGTGCTTGCTATTGGTTTGTCTATGGCAGTAACACCTCTATTGTTTACTTTGTTCCGAGCAACTAAAGCCAAAGTGGTGGATACTCGTCTGCCAGATACGATTAATGTCACCGAATCTGAAGTGGTGATTGCTGGATTTGGTCGAGTAGGCCAGATCACGGGGCGTATTTTGGCCTCATCAGGTATCCCTTTTGTCGCCTTGGATAAGGATGCGAGTCATGTGGATGTTATTCGTAAATACGGTGGTGAAGTGTATTTTGGTGATGCCAGACGCTTAGACATGTTGATGTCGGCGGGGATTGCTCGGTCTAGATTACTATTGCTTGCCGTGGACAGTGTTGAGGATTCCATTGAAATTGCTCAGCAAGTGAAAACGCATTTTCCCCATATCAACATAGTCGCGCGGGCGAGGGACCGTAACCATGCTTATCGTTTGATGAGCCTTGGGGTGACGGATGTGTTTCGTGAGACCTTTGGTTCGGCGCTATCGGCCAGTGAGAAGATTCTCCAAGGCCTAGGTTTATCGCAGGTACAAGCCAACGAGCGGGTAAAAATCTTTGCTGAACATGATAAGAAACTGGTGATTGCGAGTGCGGCTCATCAGAATGATTTAGCGACGTTAATCAATTTATCGAATAAGGGTAAGGCAGAGTTGGAATCCCTCATGCGTGGCGATAGGGAGAATGTGAGCTAATGTTGTCACTCTGATTTGGATATAAAAAGAGAGCATAAATGCTCTCTTTTTTATTGGTTTACAACATCAAATTTAACGCTGATGTTTAGGTGTTAAAAGCTATAGCTGTATTGCAGTTTGACGTTGCGTTCTTCACCCGGCATACCTCCGAGGAACATGGCTTTACTGTAATAGTCTTTATTGAAAAGGTTATTGATGTTCAGCTGGATTTTCCAAGAATCCGCGTTGTAGCTCACCGCCGAGTCGACAACGGTATAGCTAGGCACATAACCGTCTGGAATACCAAATGAGCTAGAGTGCGTGCTGCGATCATCGACAAATTTAGCACCAAGGCTTAATTCGATTGGGCTTGATAAGCTAAACCAATCGGCGCCATAGGTCACCCAAGCACTGGCAGTGACATAAGGTACGCCTTTTTGTCGGCTATTGTAGGTTAAAGTATTTGGATTTTGTTTATCCCTTGCATCTTGGTACATACCGTTAAGGTTAACGCGCCATTGATCATTAAGATGGGCATTGAGATCGAGTTCGACCCCCTGAGTATCTTCGCTACCATCGTAAAAATACACGGGTACTTCTGGTCCTGATACGCCTATCTTATATTCTTCATTCGTATAAGGCACATTGGTTCGTGAGCTTTTAAAGAGCACCAATGATGCTAGCATTTGATCATCAAAGGCTTTAAAGCGCATACCCAGATCATTGCTTACCGATTCTGAATCTTTACGGTCAGTATTTTTGCCGGTCACAGAGCCTAATATACTGTAAGCCGTGCGCCCCTTTGAATGGTTCACAAAGAAAGATAAATCGTCCGTTGGCATATAAGTTAAACCTAGATTATAGGTGATGCCGTTATCCGTAGTGTCCTCTTCCTGCGTCGCAGCAGCTTGACTTGCACTATAGCGTTCATCGACACCAAAGTGTTCATAACTTTGTTTTATCTCGTTAAAGGCAACGCCTACACGTGTGGTGAAGCCATGTCCTAAATACCCCACGTGTTGTACACCTAAACCCCAAGCGCTGACTTTTTTGTCATAGTTCGCTGTCTTGAGTGGATCATAGTCCTCAAACTTGCCTGTACCCCAGTTAGGATTGCGGATGTCGTATATATAAGGCAGAGATCCTTGGTAAATGATTTTGCCATCTTTGTTTTTAAAGATTTGATCCGCATCGTAGATAGAATATTGCTGGAAGCGAATATTACGGTCTTCATAGTTGGCATTGACCAATAATTCATTGTCTATATTGCCAATTTGGAAGTCATAACGTAAATCGGCAAAGTACTGCCACGAAGTCTCGTCGGCATCCACTTTACGGTATTCCTGACGTCTTGCAGCAAAAGGATAAAGCACGCCGTTTTCAACTAATGGCGCGCGGGGATCAGTGTTGATCGGGTTTTTGCCTTGTTTCCAGTAGACGTAGTTATAAGCACCTGTTTGGCGGGCGAAGCCTGAAGTGTAGTCGCGATACTGTAATTGCTGATTAAGAAACAGATTATCGTTGAAGTAAATATTATGGGTTAGTTTAAATCTTAACTCTTCGCCTTCATTGTCCTTCGCCATGGGCGAAATCAGCCCTGCATCACCAAACGAATAGGGCCTTAAGCCGTCAGCGCCCGACAACGAGTCCGCTAGCTGCTGACGCTGTGCATCGGTCAGTTGTAGACCCTTACCACTTGGATCGTTGATCAAATCCTGCCAAGTGACCTCTCCCGCGCTCTTACCGCCGACTGAATCGGCATTGTAAATTCGAATCGGGTGGCCAATAGAGTCAACGGCAATAGCATCTTTGATGTAAGCACCTGAAAGCATTACATCTTGGCTATCACTTAATACCCATTTTAAGGCGCCATAGATTTCGTCTCTGTCTGTGCCTATATCGCGATAGCCATCACTGCGGCCGGATTTGGCCACTAAACGGTAGGCGACATCATCATTCAGGGCGCCCGTGCTATCCAGAGCAAGGGAGTAGGTATCCCATTGCCCAACTTCGGCGGTAAATTTGTTTTTTGACTCGAATTGCGGTTTTTTCTCAATTAAATTGATGACGCCGCCAGCACTCCCCATGCCATAGAGTCCAGTCGCTGGGCCTTTTAATACTTCTACGGATTCAACGTTGGTTAAAGAGCGCGTGGGGTTGAAAGTGTTACCAAGGCCAGCACCGCCATACATACCGTCATAGGTGTAATTTGCGCCTAAACCACGGATGACTATGTTGTCACCGATGCCATAGTTATTACCCGCTTGAGTCACACCACTGATGTTACGGATCAAGTCTTGCAGATTATCTGTACCTTGGGTTTCGATCAGTTCTTGGTCAACAATTACAACTGCAGCGGGTGTTTCCATGAGAGACATGTCGGATTTAGTCGCTAGCCCTGAATTTTTCACCACTGAGTTTTGTCTGCCATAAACCGTGATGCGCTCAACGTTGGCTTCAGTATTTGCTGATACCGAGTTAGCTTCGGCGGATGCAGTTTGCGATAAAACGGAAAGGCAGGCGAGTGCAGTTAGTGACAAACGAAATGATTTCATTAATGGTTCCCCCAAATAAATAGGTCGCGAATAGTAATGATTTGCATTTAAGTTGGCAACATATGTTTCAGATGTCGTGGTTGAAATGTGCAGTGCTGCGAATAAGTGTTATGAAAAGGCATGTATTTGAGGAAGTAAGGTATGGGTTCTCGCAGGAGAAAAGCTTCATAAAAAGTCGCGTCTAAGTTCCATCCCGCTGTAATGTCAAATTTGTTTCATTTTTTTTATAAAAAAGTGATTTATTTTTTGAGTTAACCATCACATCCCACCTTGTTGATCGGGAAACGCAACCTGGTACTTAGTTTGAATCGCACATGATACTTGTTTCGTTTACGTAAACGTCAAAATGAAACGGTCGTTTTAATTTGTGGCAATAGCAACAGTCTTTATCATTATGATTTATATGAATTTATCTGACTTACCTCTAGGTTAGTTCAAAACATTGAGCATTTTCTACTTAGGTCTAATAGAGTAAAAATGATGTAATAATAAATTTACTATTAGTTATTTAATTACGTAATTAATTACTATGCGTATT
>NZ_JAGTUL010000080.1:0-6037 GCF_018224605.1 Shewanella sp. M16
GGCATTAAATGTTTTAAGTATTTCAAATATTTCAAATACTTGATATTGAACTTTACCCCCCATTGGGGGTATAATGGCTTTGTGGTCGGGAATAGTCCAAGACCAAAAAAAGGATTGTTAATCATGACTCTAATCGAACTGATCGAATCTGTAAAAATCGATGTTAAATATGCCCGTGAACATTTGCAAAATGCGCGAACCCGTGAAGAAGCAAATCAGCGGGGCGCATGGTTAGCCCAGTGCAAAGATAGACTAGCTAGCCTTGAGGCTAAGCTTTCAGAAAAAGGTGCTTAAACCGTTTTAAGTATTTCGAATATTTCACATATTTGAATTGATTAAATTAGCTGTTTAGGCTAATATAATCAAGAGGTTAAGGCAATCGGGCTTTAACCTAAAAGTGAGAGGGAACATGAAGAAACGGAAAAAGAATACTCAATCTAGTGCGGTGGTTTGCCCCGAAAAGAATACACTAGAAATCAAAAAAATTCAGTTGGAGTTAGTTGAAATGAGGTTGAAAATTCTAGCGTTGATGGTGAGCATCCCGCTAACAATAACAGCCTTGATTGTAGCCCTAGACAAGCTAATTAACTAACGTGTTACACAAGGGGGTTGCCGCCCCCTTATTTAAGATTAACACGCAGTTGAGGATTTTTTCAATGAATATGCAAAAGTTTATAGAGTGGCTGCCTATTTTAATTGTGATAGTGCTAACCGTTATTTTTGTTGCTTCTTATTTTGTTTTTTTACGCTGATTGAGTCAGGGGATACCCGAGGCTTATTTTTTTAAAGGATTATTATATGTTTAACGATATTGAAAAAGCTGAAATGCTTATTAATGAAATGGATAATCGTTACTTTATCGTTATTCCATTTGAACTAAAGGACTCGTTAAAAGCGGCTGTGTCTAGCGTCCAATTCAATCTTTTAGCATTAAAGGAATGGTCTGTTAGTTTACGGACTAAACACGATTTAACGCTGTGGATTGCTGCGAACTATGACCCAATCGTTAAAGCTAATTTGATTAGAGCTAAACGAGAACTAGCCGCAGGTGAGCTAGTGCTCGTTAACGATGCCTTTAATGTCAAAGAACATATTAAGCTAAAGTTTAATGCCATTTTTGGCGAACATGGCGAGCAAAAAGGCTGGTTTGTTCGCCCTGAGTTTTTAGAGAGTGCGCTTAATCTACGCGATCAAAAAAACTTAGAGCTGAAAACTTTGAAAGAAAAGCCTCAAGCCTCTGATCCCCATAATCTTAAGCTAACCAAACTTGAGAAGGTCATCGAATCTTTTTTGGTCGTAAAAGAAGATCCCACGGTAATTATGGGCGGCCTTAGTGCGTCTTATATTGCTGACAATGCCGACATTAAGCAATTGATTAATAAGGCATCCGTTATTATCTCTAATAACGTCAGATTAAAATTACAAGACCAAAGCATTGATACATTTAACGATGAATATAAACTGATTATCCGTGATATTTCATCAAAATATAGCTCGTTTAATGCTATTGAAACAATCGTTTATCTAATTTTAGTAAACGTCTTTAATAATGCCAAAAATAGCGTCACGCCCTCTTTAACAAGCTTTAAATCTGAGAGTGATTTAACCGCACTTGTAAAAGATTTCTTTAAGATATTTTAAATATTTAAAATATTCACAATTAAGCCGTGGCCTCAATAGCTCGGCTTAATAGCTAAGTCAAAGTATCTCCCCCCCCCTCTTATATACCGATCCAAATCTGGATCGTTGATCTTTCCATTTGTTTCTATTACATTACAACCAACGTTCGGACTTATCACCCGAACCCTTACAACCTAGAGAACTCAAAAAATGATCCCTATTTATCTTCGCTGCCCTTTGCAGCACCCTAAATTTAGACACTCTAACTCGATATGCCACTCGATGATCTCTAGATCCTCGTTGCGTAGCATGTGGGGCGTGTCTAATGAAATCCACTAACGACAGTTCGCCAGCCAGAGCCGCAGCCAGAGCCGCAGCGAGAATCAAACGGCAAAAATTACGCGCCAAAAAGCGCGAAGTCGCGGCCTTTGTTAAAATCCAAAAGAAGAACGTAGGTTCTAGCCCTTATGCGGCCTCACTTGAGGGGTTTAATCGTGCTAAAGCCATGCCTCGCTATTTCTTTGAGCTAATTAACAACGCAAGGCAGGTGATCTACAGCCGCAATTTTGAAACCGATAATGGCGGTGTATCTTCTCAAATGTCTGATCGCACAAAGCGCAAACTGTTTCAAATCGTTGTAACGATACTTACAACGTGTGATCTAATCAGTGGCCAAGTCGGAAAACCTAAAGAGATAGGGATGGACACGACTAGCCACGATGCGTTGATGTTACAACATGCAAAACGCTGGGGCGAGGCTGTGCCTAGTTCAACGTGGTATAGATACATTGATCTGCTGAAAACCGCAGGGGTTTTTGTTGTTAAAGAAGTAAAACAACAGAGTGAAGATGGTCAAACTGTGAGATCTCGCGCGGCTTATAAATGGCTATCCGACAAGTTCTTAACAGCAATTGGCGCTAAGGCACATCACTTAACACCACAGATTAAAGCCTCAAGACAAAAGCAAGAGAAAAAGGGCTTGTGCTTCGAATGGCGTCAATTCATTAAAAAATTGCCAATTAACAAACGCTTTACCGCTGATCTATTTGCGGATTCGGTTTCACCCCCCCCACTTCATTAAACGCAGTTTTAAGCGTTATCGCCTCGTTTGGTGAGGCTACCCCATGCCCTATTGCTTTAAATCGCTAAAATCCACGCTTAAGAGCCCCTAGCTAATCAAAAATTACCGATTAATGGCCGTGTATCAGCAAAAATTTCACTCCTGTTTTTAGCAATTCACCCGCTTGTGGATAAGCCGTTTATAACAGCAATAAAATGGGAGTAAGAAAAAGGAGTAACGGACGGGAGCCCTTCTTTTAGGCTTTCAGCCATAAGATCTTAATTATCGAAAGAGATAAGTTATTAAAAGTGATTTAAAGCGGTGGATAAATCCACCCAAAAGCAATAATGCCTCGCCAATTCCTAATCAAAGAGCGATTAGGGGCGAGAACCTAAGAACTAAGAGCATTAATGCCTCGCCAATTCCTAATCAAAGAACGATTAGGGGCGAGAACTAAAAGCCTCGCTGCTAGTTGGTTTTGTCTCCGACCGTTAAGCACCTAAGTTGCGTTAAGACTTGTGAATTGAAAGAAAAAAGCGTCTAGCAGGGGAAAGGCAAAAAACGAGCCAAAAGCATATAAACACCATAAACCATTGAATAAATTCAAGTAATCAATAGAGCTAACAGCTTACACACAAAAAATGTGGATAAAATTATTTTAAGTATTTCAAATATTCAAAATACTTAAAATATTTCTAGTATTTCAAATATTCGATATGCTATTATGATTGCAGTTGATAACAATTAAGCAGGGCTGCGTTATGAAAATTCTAAGTCTGTGGGATGAAAAAGGTGGTGTGGGTAAGTCAACTCTGGCAATTATGTTAGCGGGGGCGGCTCATAAAAAAGGTTTGAAAGTGGCAATTTTTGACGAAGATCCACAAGGGTCATGTCGCAAAATTGCTTCACGTACAAATTGCCGTTTTCCGTTCCCAGTATTAACAACCCCACCCGCTGATAACGCCTATGATCTGCTTATCATCGATATGGCACCGAATACTAATACCGCCCCCTATGGCACTGTTATTTTCCCTTACGAACCCTCGACCTTAAGCACTGATACCGCCTTTCCTCATATCGCCACGCTTGAGGCTCATTGTCATGCGAATGGTGCGCGGGTTATTGAGGTTATTAACAGGCTTGATCTGCGACTAGCTGATCATCGTTTATTTGTTAAACATTCCCCTAAAGACACTGTAAAGATAAAAACAAGAAACGTGATAACCCGCGCAACTAACCAATTTACGACCATTTTTGATGATAGTTTTAAAAATTTATATGGCTGTCGTGAAGCTCGCGCAGAGATAAACCGTTTATTGAATGAGGCATTAAAATGAGTAAAAAAACCGTGACTCCTGAGTGGATGAATAGAGAATTGACCGTGACAAATGTCGAGGGTAATAAACTTGGCACTAAAACCCACAAAAAAAAATCAGGGCGCAAGAAATCTATTGTTTCCCGTAGTTCGTTAATGATGGTGACGAGTGACTGGCAAGCAACGCAGTTTAAAAAGCTTGAAACCGCTTTAATACAAAATGGCATAGAAATTAGCCGAGGTCGCTCTCAGACTCTTGAGCTTGCCGCTGCTTATCTGCTTCACTCATTGAAAGATGAAGAAAGCAAAGGCGGTGTTATAGCGTGGTTATCTGCTATAAATGGATTAGAAGAAAGAATGGCCGAGCAAGATCTCGAAGCTGGAATGGAAAGTAAATTTGACGAAGAAAAGGAGGTGTAAGCATTTCAAATATTCTAAATATTTTAAATATTCAAAACGTTTTTTATACAAAAAATTGTCGGTGCGACTCTCACATCTAACACCGACAACATCTAACACGAAAATAGGTATATAAACATGCTAGAGAATAATGGTAGCACATTAAACAATGTAAAAATATCCGAGCTTCACTTGTTGGCAACTTACCCTGAATCTGATGTTATCCGCTGGTTCAATAATCGGGATGATTGGGTAAAAGGGGTTTTGTCAAAAATTCTGCGTTTGAAGTAATTTAGCTCTCAAACTGCCAAAACTTAAAAGTGGTGAATTTCACCACTTTTTAAATGCTGCCTAGTGACCTTTAAGCGGATTAGTTAACCTCTCTTTTTGAGCGTTTGGCGGGGGTACTGTGTCGAGTCTGAAAACGATGTGCGCTCAATCGGCAGTTATGTTAAATATGCAGTAGAAGGCAAAATTATGTGCTTAGCTAAAAATCTGAGAGAAATAGCTGATAAATGGCGTGAAGAAAACCCAGATCATCAAGACGGTGTCGTGCTCATTTGGCAAGGTTCTGTGTATGGTTGGAAAAACAGCTTGCGTGATCCTGCCCATGAACAACCTAGTGCATTTGCTGTTGATTCAGAGGGCCATGTTTTCATAGCTGAGGGTGGTAACAGTTACGATGGAGCAAAATGCTGGGTTGCGGTTGCATTAGATATTGGGTGAACGTCCTCCCTTGGTTAATTGAACAGCGAATTAACCAGGGGAGATTCCCCCCCAACCGATCACCAGATTTAAAACCCCAAAACCAACACTTTCACCGCTAAAAAATCAGTTAACCCTACCTCGCGCCCCACTTGTTTCAAGTATTTAAAATATTCTAAATACTTGAAATTATTTCTTGCTTAAAACCTCCCCATTGGGGTATTATTTCTTTGCAGGATTATTTAATTTCATTTAACCAACGGAGTGGCTGGCTATGACAGATCAAGAAATGGAAACCGCAATTATTGATAAAACGATAGATGCTTTGCTTGCGGCTGGCTTACATCTGGCCGTGTATGATGGTGAGGAAATAACAACCCCAATAACAACGGATAAAGCCGTTATTGTCGCGGCTTTAGGCACTACTGAGCTAGATTATCTATGTTGTTATGCTTCGCCTACCGCTGTAAGAACAGGTTTTGTGATGCTTGTTTATGGTAATGCAGGTTATGAAGTGATATGTGACTACACGACCAATCTTGAAGATGTATTGGCGCAAGTTAACGAGTACGCAGAACAACTAGCAGAAGCGGCATAGGATAAAGACTATTAAGCCCTTCGGGGCTTAATTTTATGGAACAACAGGAAATGTATGGCTATGAAAGATGAAGATATGGAAAAAATCAAAAAAGAAGCTTTATATATGACTTATTTAGGAATGCTTAAGTTTTTTAAAGATTATGTTCCTGTTCTTATTTATATGGTTTTCTTGATTATATGTGTATTAATCATGATGTACTGTCTTTATGAGGCCGCAGTTAATCAGTCATATATTCCTAGTTTAATTTATTTGTTTATAGTTGGTTTGGCTTTAGTCTGTATTTTATACAGATCTGACACTGCAGACGAAGCTGTTGGCTTAGTTTTCTTGATATCAG
>NZ_JAGTUL010000081.1:0-5938 GCF_018224605.1 Shewanella sp. M16
ATATAAAATATATCTGTAGCTTTAAAATAAATTTTATTATTTACGATATACCTTGAAACAACATCTATAGCATTACAGCTATTATTCGTGCAAATTAAATTATATACAGCTCTATCTTGTTCTGCCTGACAAAAAAAGATATCGCACTAAATGCTGTTGCCAAAATGGGGGTTGATATTTTCTTCATTAATTAAAACTCCATTTAATCTAAATGAAAAATAGATTATTCACACATCAATTTTGCAACCAAGAAACATATTTGTTCATACATTTGTTTATATTTTAGGTGCAACCAACACCAATTGCTTGCGCGATGTGAATTATAAGCTAAAATTATGTCTAAGTTTTGTTGGGTGAGTTGTTTTTTGAATAGGGCAGAACAAAATATATTAATGGTCGGTTTTAAAATTACAACTTGTGCATATAATTAATGATAAAGGTTCTGTCGCAAAATCAGATCTCACCGCTATAATTTGAGGGGGCAAGATCTCTCAGATGCAACTAGCCCGCCAAAGAATAAAATTGTTCCCATGGTGTCATCCTTTCGGTCGTATTCATTTGCCCTTGCTTAATCATGGACCAAAGCTCAACACCCGCTAAGGTTGATTCAGCCCCTTGCCAAGACTTCCAACCTAGACATTGGTGCATTTTCCATTTCACTTTTCGATGACTTTGCTCGACAATATTATTCAGATATTTGATAGCCAAAACCTCAATCATAAACAACATATGGCCAGACAGCCAAAGACGAATATTAATGGTATCTAATGCGGCGGCATTCGCACCATTTTTATCAATGACGACCTTTTCAGGCAAGCCATGTTGGTTGATGGCTTTATTGAAAAATACCAGTGCCGCTGGCTCATCACGGGTTTCACTCAAATAAAAATCAATAATATCGCCGTACTTGTCCACGGCTCGATAATAGTAAACCCACCTGCCTTTCACTTTTATGTAGGTTTCATCCATTCGCCAAGAGCCTGATACTAAACGCTTTTTATTCCTAAAGATGGCTTCTAGTTGCGGCGCATATTTGATAACCCACCGGTTAAGGGATGAATGGTCAAAATGGATATTTCGCTCAGTGAACATCTCCTCAATTTCACGGTAACTGAGTTTGTAGGCCAGATAATAATGAAGGGCCTGCATGATGATATGCGATGGATAATGTCGACCAAAGAAATTGAGTGTCATGCCGTGGATGCTCCAAATTCATATTCAAAGATCATCCTCACTTAAACTCTAATCGATAATTTTGCGACAGAACCCGAACTTTTCTGGGCACTCAAGCATCGGAGTGTGAGATACACCTTTTAACTCTATCAACTTGAGTGTGCCACTACACAAAGCAGGAGCCACCAACGAAAACACAATCAAATTAAACAAATAAAAATCAAAAACAACAACAACAACAACAACAACAACAACAACAACTGCAACCAAATAAAAACAAAATAAAAACAATATGGCCGCGAAATATATTTATTTATTATTGGATAACAATAAATTTAAGTCATAAAAAGAATTAGCACTAAAGTATTATTTCAATTTGATACATTTGAAACTAATGTGTTTTGGATAACCAACAGGTAACACCATTGCAACTGCTAATTATTCAAGCCAAAATGATCCAATGTTAAAGGAAACTTATGTCAAATTTATTTCGTCAGCAGGTTGTAGACGAACAAAAGCAACGGCGTTATGGAGATATATCTTTAGCTCAACCTCTTTCTATATATACCGTATCCCTATCTATATTATTAATAGTTACTGCTATAATTTTATTTTTATATTTTTCACATTACGCTCGCAAGGAGACGGTTCACGGATATCTAGTACCCGATAAAGGTGTGATAAAAACCCATGCTAATCGCAATGGTAATGTGGATATATTGCACGTAAAGGAAGGTAGTGATGTCAATGCAGGTGACCCATTAGTCACTGTCATAATAAGAAGCAGCATGACATCTGGTTTTGAGTTAAGCGAAACACTGATAAGTGATTTAAAACAACAGCGAAGTATTTTAAATCAAGAATTAGATAACAACACAAAGCTGAATACAGCTGAGACTCTTAGACTTAAAAAAAGGTTATCTGACTTATCGGAGTCGATGAAAGTATTATCTAGACAAAAACAGTTGTTAGCAGAAAAATTGACCATACAAGTTGCGCAGAAAAAACAACACGACAAGTTCTACAAAGATGGTTATTTATCAGAGCTTGATTATCAGCTTCAATTATCTAAATTAATTGAAGTAAAGCAAGAAGTGGAAAACTTAGAGTCGAACAAAATATCGATTGACCGCGAGTTAAATCAAACTCACTCTGAATTAGCGAGCTTACCGTTCCAATTTAATTTAAAACAGTCAAATGTTCATAAGCGCCAATCTGATATTCAAAGACAATTAAATGAAGCGGAGAATAGTTACATATTTGTTATACGCGCTCAAGAATCAGGTACTGTGGCGGCAGTTAGTGTTGTTGAGGGTGAGTTAATTGCCAGCAATCGTCCATTGATGAGCATTATCCCAAAGGGCTCTTCATTGGTAGCTGAGTTATTACTACCAACAAGAAGTGCGGGGTTTGTTAAACAGGCTGATGAGGCTAGATTGCGCTTTGATGCATTTCCTTATCAACGGTTTGGTTTTCTGCGCAGTGAGGTATTACGCATAGATAAAGCGCTACTTCTCGATGGTGAAGCCGATTTACCCGTTAAGTTATCAGAGCCTGTTTACCGCATAAGAACAATGCTCTAATGCGGCCCACAAAGGTTTTTTGTCAGATTTAGCCAAGATTTTACCTTGTCATGTTACCCCAGTAATCGTGACTGACGCGGGGTTCAAATTGCCTTGGTATAAGGAGGTTGAAGCCCATAGTTAGTTTTGGCTAAGCCGTATTCGCAGTATGGTTCAATTTGCAGAGATTGGCGCAGAAAATTGGCGTTCAGTTCGCAGCATACATAACTTGGCAAGTGGTCGAGCGAAGAACCTTGGCTGTAAGACGTTGACCAAAACCAACCCTATTAATTGCCATCTCGCGCTTTATCGTGGCAAGCCTAAGGGGCGTAAAAATCAGCGTTCAACGAGGACTAACTGCCACCATCCATCCGCAAAAATGTACTCAACATCGGCTAGAGAAAATTGGGTGTTAGCCACCAACTTGCCACCAGAGTCTCGGACGCCAAAACAGCTTGTAAAGCTGTATGCCAAGCGCATGCAAATTGGGGAAAAATTTCGAGATATCAAAAGCCCTGCATACGGCCTTGGTTTACGCCAAAGTCGTACCAACAGTCCTGAGCGATTAGACATAATCCTGCTGATAGCATTAATGGTTCAATGCCTGTTGTGGCTAGTTGGGTTACATGCACTGCAACAGGGCTGGGATAGGCATTTCCAGGCCAATACCGTTCGGCATCGTACGGTACAGTTAACGATTCGCTTGGGTTTGGAGGTACTGAGGCGGCCTAATTATCACGTGACGGAAAAAGAGTTACTTGCATCCTGGGTATCGTTCGCAAATCAGCTGCTCAAACATGGTTATGCCATGGCTGATTTATGAGGGGATCCCTGAGCATTATGCATTTAAATACACAATGAAAAGGAAAAGGAAAGCTATGCCTATTATTATATTAATATTATTGTCGGCCGTATTTTCGGTACAGGCTGCCAATTTAATTGACTATTCACAAATCGATCTCTCAAAGGTGATCAACGCAAATAATACAAAAGGATTCTCGGCTTCTTCGCAACCACTGAGCTATCGTGATGCAAACTTAGTTAGATTAGGGAAGGAAACACTCGTCCGTAAACAACAGCTCCATTATGGACTTCCTGTCTACGGTCATTTTGTGGTTACGGATGTTTCTAATCGTGGTTTTGCAAAGGCAATAGATGGCCAAGTCTTAACGGGGATTGAATCAGATATTGGTTCAACTTTACCGATGATTAATGTTGACCAAGCAATCGATGCCGCCAAAGGAAAGCTGCAAGGTATTGCTGCTACAAGTGTGCAGGATGCACAGACTGAATTGATGATTTGGTTAGATGATCAGCAAACCGCTTATTTAGTCTATAAAGTTGACCTTCTCTCTCGAACAGGAATGACACCATCTCGCCCAATAACCTTAGTCGATGCTAAATCAGGCCAAATACTTGATGAGTGGGAAGGCCTGACTTTTATTGAAGCCGAGGGGCCAGGCGGTAATCAAAAAAGTGGCCGCTACTACTTTGGTGCTAATACAAAATACGGTGGTTTCCAAGTTAGCAAAGACTGTCGCATGGATAGTGCTAATGTTGTTACGCTCAATATGAATAATCAACAGTATGGTGGATTGGCCCATCAATTTGATTGTCACGTCAACAACCATCGGGCTGTTAACGGAGCTTATGCTCCAATGAATGACGCTCACTACTTTGGCCAACGTGTTTTTGGCATGTATATGGAGTGGCTCAATACTCGACCTATTCAGCAGAAACTCACTATGCGTGTTCATTACGGTAATAAGTACGATAATGCATTCTGGGATGGGCGTCAGATGACCTTTGGTGATGGTAATCAATCAATGTATCCACTTGCGACGTGGGATGTGATTGCACATGAAGTGAGTCATGGGTTTACTGAGCAAAATTCAGGTCTAGAGTATCGTGGAATGTCTGGCGGGATGAATGAATCCTTTTCTGATGTTGCAGCCGCAGCATTAAGTGAATATGTTCATGGTAGCTTTAACTGGAAGATGGGTGAGCACGTGATGAAATATTCAGACGCGATGCGTTATTTCATTCGCCCAAGTCGAGACGGCAGGTCGATTGACCATATTAACCAGTATTATCAAGGTATAGACGTCCACCATAGTTCAGGGATTTTCAACAAAGCGTTTTACCATCTTGCAATCAGCCATGGCTGGAATATTAAGCAAGCCTTCATTACTTATGCAACGGCTAATCAACTGTATTGGCGACCAAATTCGAGCTTTCAGCAAGGTGCAGATGGCGTTTGCAAAGCAGCACATAAACTCGGTTATGAAACCTCTGCCGTAAGCAGTGCCTTTGCTCAAGTTGGGATCCAAGTACAAAACTGTGGTTCAGGCCAACCAGAGCCTACTCCACAGCCAGAACCTAACATTGTTACATTATCGAGTAATAAACCAGTAATCATCGATGCTAATTATGGTAATGAACAATATTATGTTCTGAAAAATATTTCAACGGATGAAGCCTCAGTTTATACATACCTTGGTAATGGCAACGTTGATCTTTATGTAGCAATTAATAGACCTGCATCGGTGAATGACTTTGATTGCGTTTCTCGTAACCAGACTAATGACGAATATTGTGGTTTTAGTGGTATAAAAGGAGCTGATATTTATGTATTAGTTACTGGCGCTGACCGTTCTGTAGATACTCACCTTGTTGTGATTGCAGAAGGTTTATTACCCGCTCCACCCGAACCTCAAGATTTATGTACTACTCTGAGCGAGTGGTCCCCTTCTTATTACTACCCTACGGGTATGCAAGTTCAATACAACGGACATCGTTTTACTGCAATTCAAGATAATTGGGGAGCAGATCCATTCGATAATTATTGGTATTGGAATTATCAAGGCAGTTGTAAGTAATTCGGTGGCTGTAAAGCTTATCTGAGCATATTTTTGGTATAAAAACAGTACCGAAAGGAAGCTAAGAAACATAAACTGGCCAAACTAAACTCGGTTTGGCCAGCGGTGATGGGCTTTGTTTCCGAAATCGAGTCAGCGAACAAAACTCTCATCATTGTTCAAATATCAAGCTACATAGTGGCTTTCAGGCATACCTAGTCCAGTAAGCTTGTTCAAAGCCCTAATCATCGCGTAAGTTTCTCCCACTTGAGCCTTATAATTCCGCATGCTCAACGTGCCTCCTAGCAGTTGTTTTATCCTGTACATAGCGGTTTCTGAGATTGA
>NZ_JAGTUL010000082.1:0-5767 GCF_018224605.1 Shewanella sp. M16
AAAAAAAAAGCGCATAGCGCTTTTTTATTCTTAGATATAAATATTTTTACCAATGCGAGTATCTGTGTGCTACTTTACGGTAAACATCTTCAACAGCTTCATAAGTGACCTCATAACCTGCAAGAGCTTCTACAGCATCGTCGATTTCACCAGTATAAAAACATTCATGGTTAACTAGCTGCTCTTCAATAATTTTTTCAATGCCCTTTTCAGCCAACTGCTTTTTCCTAAACTCCTTATGGAGAGATGACAAACGTTGTGCAAATTCAGCAGCATTTGACTTAGGAACGCAATCACCAGCATCTAAAACTGTACAATAGTCCACTCCTGGCTGTCTTTGCTCTTCAAATTGCTTATTGCTAAAAGCAAAAAAAACGCCGAGTTCTTTGAATAGCGCAGTTTGCATTTCATTAATATTTGATGAAGTAGCCATTATTTTACATCCTTTATTTTTCGTTTGTGGCCAATGGGCCGGATTGTTTACACTGTCATTATAGGCAGTACAAACACATCCACAAGTGAAGTTTTATTCAGAGGAAATAGACAAATTTTGCAATGCAAAACTATGCTATTTTGGCAATGCGAGTTTTGCATGAAACAGATGACAATGAAGTGTCACGTTTTGTGACACATATAGAGATCGATGTCATACTTTCTTACAGATCTTCTGATATGACCTAATTGTAAACGCCCATCATTCCCCCCTGCTAGGTATTTTCAACTCATTCTGTATTGGCCTATATCTTGCTTAGGTAAGTTTAACAATTGAAAGGGAGATTTTTTATGTGGTCAATTTTTATGGTTATCTATCTGTTGATGTTAATGTTGTTTCCAATCGCGGCGGGTAGGCATGGAACACGGGAGAACTTTATCCACTACGGCATTTTCCTTGCAGTGGTGCTCATTCCCAGTTTGTCATTTGCAGATTGGTTCTGGAGATCGCTAGGCGTAGTGTAACGAAAAAATCAATGGTGATGGTGATGGTTTAAAAATTTTGCTATCACCTGCACCATCTCTATTTTTTATAAAAAAGTCTTGGTAAGTAAATAAAAGGAAACAGTAGGGTATAGATTATTGCTAATAAGGGACTATGAGAGTGTTTAGGTACATGGTATTTACAATACCCCCAATAGCCTATCATAGTTAAAGTAAATGAAACCGATGCAACTACTAAATAAGAAATTGCGGTTGAATCATTTGGCTCTTTGATAGCAAGCCATGAAAACCATAGCATGCAAAATGACATAATTAAGCATGGAAACGCATGCGCAAAAAAAGATCTAATAGAATTGTTACTCATTAATACCACCAAACTATAGTAATCTGCCGCTAAGTATAACCATGAAAAATATAAATCTCTACATAGTCAGTAAAAAATGAGCGACATAAAGTCGCTCATTTTAATGATTGTTGTTCTATCAGCTTGGTATGAAGGATTTTACACTGTTCACTAAGGTTGCAGTAAAACCAAGTATAAACAGTAATATCAATCCGTAATACTGATCACCATAAAAATATATAAGATACCCCTTATAAATCAACACGGCAGACGGTACACAAGAAAGATTTGCCACGAGTAAACGAGGAAAACCTTTAAGCTTCCAAGAAACCTCTATAATCAATAAAACAACAATAGGAAGTATTGCTGCAATACCTAACATTAAACCTAACATATATCCTCTCTTACATTTATGACCAATGGGTCGGTGTGTGAAGATTTCAGTATACCTCTTGATAATCAACCTGCAAGAAGTGAATTGCCATGGGGAAATTTTTTAGTCTAAATGAAAAAACCGCCAATTTGGCGGTTTCTATCTAATGAGATTTATTTAGACCTCAGAACTTCCTATCCAGTGTTGGGAGCCTAAATAAGCATTCCACCCAAAAGGGCAGTTTTTATAACAATCAATGTTTTCCAACATATCATGAGTCCAACCACCTTCAGGAGCACAAACTTTCATCTGTTCGACATCATTAATGTCCTTCAAGATGAATGGTAAGTGTATCAAATCATCTTCTATTAAAAAATCTCTTTCATTCTCATTTATAGGTCGAGTTACTATTGTCATGTTACATTCCTTTTTTTATGGTCAATGGACCGTTTTCATATAAAGATAGTTTGCAAATTTTTTGAATAAATAGCGAACTAAGACCCTTTATTTTAATCAAAAATATAATGGCGTTCCTCATTAGCTAGTGAAATTTCAGGCTGAGGAAGCTCATAGCCGTTTACTGCAAGATGCAAAATTCTTGAATTTTCTTCACACTCGCAAACATATGCCGATGAAAACCCTAAAGCTTTCCAAAATGGCAATGTATCTCCAGTTCCTAATATTCCAGACTTCAACCTAACATATTCAATATTTGATGGAAGTTCGCTTAGAAACGATTTAAATAGTGACTTACCAAATCCTTGTGACCTTTTTGATGGGGGTACATATATCATATGCAAAAGCACACGTTTTCCATCTATCTCACTATCTATGTATGGTTCTGAAGAGTAAATATCTTCATAACCACGTTCTGTTTCAATATTATTCATTAGTTTACTCCATTATTTGTGGCCGATGGGCCTAAAAGGTAATAAAAGAGCTGTGAAGCTCTTTTATTATGGCAAAACTCATCACTCAGTTTTTTTGAAAAGTATTACTTTTGTTAATACTTTGGCTGTTTCAAATGTATCAAATCCTAAATCAAGTAATTTAATCGTACCATCATACTCAAAGCTTTTGGGTACAATGCCTACATAAATACCACCATCATTTAGTTTTGATATGGCGTCCATAAAAAAGCCTTTAACTTTCTTAAATGGATGATTAGCAATAATTACATCCACCTTCAAAGGCAAATCAAAACAATCAATATGCCTTATGTCAACGTTACACTCAAAACGGTCCATTAGACAATTAACCAGTGAATACTCTCTCTCTATCGCGACGACGTTTGAAACACCTGCAACCAACATAGCATTGATAATCTGGCCCGTACCTGCTTGCGGATCACACCAATATCCTGAATCAATATTAGCTCCTGCATCTATAGCAAAGTTAACTAATTCATGACTTAGTTGATCTGGTGTAACGTGACATTCAGTCGAAAAATGCACAGAGACAATACTATTTTTTTTCAGTTCGGGCTTTTCAATCGGCTGATATACCGGAACTGGAGCAAACAGGGGTTTACAAGCCCTTTTATAAACATTTTGCATTTCAATACCCTCATTTATGGCCAATGGGCCGTATAAAATCTACTACAGTTTACAATCCACTCATCAAGTTTCAATATCGTTATTACACATAGGAAATATGCATGCGGTACACGCCATTAGTGTGTATCTAATGCAATCTAAATTTTTGCATTGCAAAATAAAAAAACCTCTTGCGAAGAGGTTTTTTGTCGTTTTGCCTAGATTATGCAGCTAAATTTTGTTTGCCATATGGACTTGGATGAGCTTTGCTGTCAATTAAATAAACAGCTTTACGCCCTCCCACTCCAAAACCTTGTACACAAATACGCATCCGATATTTACTTCCATCATCAGCAGTACCTATATAGGTGCCTTTATAATCATTGTAAATTTTCGAATACTCTTCTTTCGTCATTTCGACCTGTTCAAAAGTCTGAAGTTCTGACGACCAAGGAGTTTTCAGCAACAAAGGCTTATCTGCTTTGAAGTTCAGAAGAGGGATCTTGCTTGCAACCGATTGACGTATTTCTACCTCATAGCCTAAGTCAACAAACAATGTTTTCCACTCCCCTTCACTTAACTCAAGTGCTTTGACTAACTCACCATCTTCACTGAAGAAATATGGCAAATAAACGTCCGATGTTAACAACCAATCGCCGTTCTCTTGCTTTTCAACAGTAGGTGAATCCACACCAAACTTACGTGCAAAGTCCTTAAGGGCTGTTGCTGTAAGAGCGGCAGGGAATCTTTCTGCACCGCCTAGCATGGCATTTTCATAGCCTAAGCGACCTAGCAAATGAGCTATTTCTCTCATTATTCGATCATCGCTAATCATTTGTTGGCCATACTCTAATGACTTTGTAAAAGCATCATCAATCGTCATCTTGCCTGATTGCACATCGCCCCAAAAACCGAATGGTGAAAGTTGGTATGTAGAACGACCTTTACCAACCATAGAACCGAGATAGTTATCAGCATAGAATTTCTTCTTGCCTTCATCTGCAGCTAAGGCTTTAGTCCAGAATTGAACGATTGTGTGCCCTTCATTAATTGAGCGTTGGCAGTCTCGCAATTCCTTGAGCAACGTTTCAATGCGTCTTGCTCTAACCCCGTCCTTGTTCTTACGGTTAGCATGAACAATAACACCTTGAGCTTTATAGGTTAGATAGCGTACCGCCTCAAAAGCAGTCATTGACTGAGCTTCGGCGCGGTCTTTAGCATCCTGCATACGTTCCATTTTGCGTTGACTGTGATGGCCTAACAAAATTGGTTGATTAGATACCATTTGATCAGCCACAGCCGCAAAGCGGTTAGCTTTAACTTTATTATTTTCAGCATAACCTTCAAGACGTATACGTTTTGCTTCTGCACGTTCAAGCATCGTAATTTCGTCAGCAACGATGTCACCAGCCAAATCCATCAGCTTATCTTCACGAGCTGGACTCCATTTTGCAAAAAAACATTCTTGCAAAGGTGCCCAGGTGAAGCCGTACTTTTGACGCATTTCATTGAACAGCTCACGGTCCCAACGTTCATCGCAAGCGATGCGTAATTTGTCGTCTTCAACATTATAAGTAGCAGTGTAAGTCATAATCGTGTTCCTTTTCATTTTTTATGGCCAATGGGCCGGATGTTTTCAATTGCAGTATACGTCTTACAAATTAGGTAGCAATGAAGGTTTTGTTGTGAGGAAATTTAAAGAAAAAAGCCGCATTGAGCGGCCTTTTAAGAGAAATCTTAACCATGTGAGATTTTTAATATATTCAACTCGATACCAAGCCTCGTTGCTACAGGCACCAAGTAATCTAATAACAATTTTTCGTACCTTTTTATGTGATCAGTGAGTAGTATTTCATTTGGGTTTATATTAGTAAAAGGTTGCATCGCTTCAAATAGTAGCGACCTTGCATCTCTTACCATCCCCTCAGCCACCAATACTGGACACTTCTGACCTTCAGCTTTAAAGCCTAGCTTTTCCAGTTCAGCTTTATGATGGTCAAACAGTAACTTTGCACTTTCATCTGATGCCAAGTAAAGATCATCAAAGTTAATTATGCGTTCACCCACCTTTTCAACAATATGGCCGACTGGCTCATCTGCTACGTATGTTGGATATTGTACTAATGCTTCAGCTTTAATTTTTTCGCTGATTGGGTGCAACATTTCTACATACGCCTTAGCTGAAAGTAACGCAACTAGGCTTGAAGTAATTGCTTCTGGCAGAGAATCCTGGAACGGATCTTTTTTTGAGATAGTCATAATTTTTCCTTCATTTATGGTCAATGGACCGGAGTGTTGTCGTTTTCAGTATACCCTTCAATAATTGGCATTCAAGTCTCGTGTTGCACTAAGGAAATTCAAACAAAAAACCGCCCAATGGACGGTTTTTAAAATAACTTAGTTCAGTTTACTAATCATACAAACCCAACGACTTTAGCTTTTTATATTTTTTCTGAATATCAAGCATTTGCAGAAAAAAAGCTACTGGTACTAAAGCCACAAAAAACCATTCATAATCGAAGTATATCATGCCAATAAAAATAGCTGAGTATAAAAAACAATGAATATACATTAGAATTT
>NZ_JAGTUL010000083.1:0-5763 GCF_018224605.1 Shewanella sp. M16
AAACACTATTTATATTTATTTGACCCCAATGCATGTTCCGTAAAAG
This sequence comes from Shewanella sp. M16, assembly GCF_018224605.1. Classification (NCBI taxonomy): domain Bacteria; kingdom Pseudomonadati; phylum Pseudomonadota; class Gammaproteobacteria; order Alteromonadales; family Shewanellaceae; genus Shewanella; species Shewanella sp. M16. Next base: position 47 of record NZ_JAGTUL010000083.1, read on the forward strand.
AACATGCCCATCATCCCGTTAATTCGGCGTAATTTAACTGTTAGGTTAATTTGCTGCTAAGTTAACGAGCGGGAATTATAAAGACATTTGATGATCTGAATGTGACATTAATCGGATAAAAGCTGTTTCAAATTGTGACTCAAGGTTTGCTTGCCTAAATAGTGAGCCATTTAGCCTGTTTATTTGTTACATCAATGTTTAAATAATTACAGAAAACAGTTTATTAAGAAGAATTAATATTTGTTATTGGAATGGCATTTTATTTGCTCAGCCCCTTGTCAATGTCGGGGATATTTGACTTAAAACTTCAGTAGAATTGTTTTAAACAATTCTTTTACATCAAATTTTAGCCAATGTTGATCACTTATGCGCGCATGTCTCTTGGCTTGATTGAGGTGAGTTAGGTTTAGCGTAGCGTTGGCATAGGCTTATTTAGACGGGTAATACACATAAAGTGATACAAATTAGCGGTGCTCTGGGCGGGTAAAACTTGGCTGAAATGCGCGTAACTTGTTAAGGTAGTTCATCGAAATTGACGTACGAAGCTACACAAGTTCGTTAAAACAGACTGTTGTAAACCGAAAGCCAAAATCCGTTTGCGTGCACCTTTCACCTTAAAAATACAATCGAAAGGGCAGCAACATCCAAGGGAGTTAATATGCGTAAGTCCGTTATTACCACAGCCGTAGCTGCTGCATTGTTACTTGGCGCTTGTTCAGACAAGCCTGATGTAAGCACCAATGAAGCCAAAAATGCCGTTGCAACTCAAACTGCTGCTAAAGCGCAAGCAACTAATGTGCTGCTGAGCAAGAGTCCACTGCAAGATCAAGCGCCGCAATTTAATCTTATTCAGTCCGCAGATTATGCTCCCGCCTTCGAGCAGGGCATTAAAGCTCACGATGCAGAAATCGCTGCGATTGTGAATAACAAACAAGCGGCTAGTTTTGACAATACCATTCTCGCCATGGAAACCTCGGGTGAATTATTAACGCGCGTATCGCGTACCTTCTTTAATCTCGCAGGTCTGATTTCTGATGATGATTTTCAGAAAACCGAAGCGGATCTTGCACCTAAGCTATCTGCCCACCGAGATAATATTTATCTCGATCCGACGTTATTTGCCCGTGTTGAAGCCGTATACCAGCAAAAGAGCAGCCTAAATGCGGAAGATCAGCGTCTAGTTGAATATTACTATGAGCAGTTTGTCCGCGCTGGCGCGAAATTGTCGGCCGAAGATAAAGCTAAGATGCGCGACTTTAACGCTGAGCTTGCAACCTTAGCGACGGACTTTTCACAAAACAGCTTAAAATCATTTAAAGATGATGTGATTGTTGTGACTGATAAAGCCCTGTTAGCCGGTTTATCCGACAGCGAAATTGCTACTTTAGCCGCAGCGGCCAAAGCTGCGGGAAAAGAAGGCTATTTGATTACTTTAGTCAACACGACACGCCAACCTGTGCTTTCTAGCCTGAGCAACCGTGAACTGCGCCAAAAAGTATGGGAAACCTCAGCGCACAGAGCCGTCGCAATCAATGGTCCATTAATTGTCAAAATGGCGCAAATACGGGCTAAAAAAGCCAATTTACTGGGGTTCGATACTTGGGCATCCTATGCGGTTGCCGATCAAATGGCGAAAACCCCAGCCGCTGTGTATGAAATCCTCGATGATTTAGCGCCAAAAGCTTTAGCTCGCGCCAAAGTGGAAGCGGCTGATATTCAAGCTGAAATCAAAAAGGCGGGCGGTGATTTTGAGCTGCAACCTTGGGATTGGGCTTACTACGCCGACAAAGTGCGTAAAGAGAAATACTCACTTGATGAAAGCAGTATCAAGCCTTATTTCGAGTTTAATACTGTACTGAAAGACGGGCTGTTTTTCGCTATGCATAAATTATATGGCATCAGCTTAAAACCGCGTACTGATTTACCCGTGTGGCATTCCGATGTTTTAGCTTTTGAAGTCTTTGATAAAGATAACAGTTCTATTGGCTTATTCTATCTAGACCCGTATGCCCGTGAAGGCAAAGGCGGCGGCGCGTGGATGGATGAGTTCGTCACCCAAAGCGGTCTGCTCGGCACTAAGCCCGTAGTCTATAACGCGCTTAATATTCCTAAGCCAGCCGATGGCCCAACGCTAATGACCTTCGATGAAGTGACCACTCTGTTCCATGAATTTGGCCATGCAATACACGGTTTATTCTCGCAGGTGAAATACCCAAGCGTGGCTGGCACATCAACAGCACGTGACTTTGTTGAGTTCCCATCACAGGTTAACGAAGATTGGAATATTGACCCTGCTGTGATTGCTAACTATGCCAAACACTACAAAACGGGTGAGCCAATTCCTAAGGCGCTGCTTGATAAAATCTTAGCGGCAAATAAGTTTGGCCAAGGTTTTGATACCGTTGAGTATCTGTCAGCGGCCTTGTTAGATATGGAATGGCACTCTATCAGCGCCGATACTCAAATTAGCGATGTAGAGAAGTTTGAGCACCAAGTATTAGCTAAACATGGTCTTGATTTTGCGCCAATTCCACCCCGTTATAAGTCGAGCTACTTTAGCCATGCCTTCTCCGGTGGTTATTCCGCAGGGTATTACGCGTATTTGTGGACCGAAGTGTTTGCCGCCGATGCCTTTGCCTATATGGGCGAGCATGGTGGATTAAAAGCCGATAATGGTGACAAATTCCGTAAGGAAGTCTTATCTAAAGGTAACAGTGAAGATCTCATGCAAGATTATATTCACTTTACGGGTAAAAAACCGACAACAGAGGCACTGTTAAAGCGCCGCGGTTTAGTCGATTAATCGATTCGTTGTAAAAAGGCCCAAAGGCTTGTTAGAGAAACCTAACAAGCCTTTTTTGGGGAGAAAATGCAGCTATTATATTTAAAAGTGTAATGAGCATTTACAAAAATGTTGTTAATTTTTAAATCACATAATTTTTATGTCAATATATTTAATTAAAAGTTTGACATCACTGTTCTTAATGCTTCTATATCGGGTAATCCAATCAATGTTTGGTCCCAAGTAGTGAACATTTGAGTTCGATAGACCAAAATATTGGGTGTTGCCGATTGAGTACGTAGCTGATTAAAATGTTCCGTATGAATAAGGCTTTCTTCAATGATCACTAGCCCAACTTGAAAGTTTTCAACTTGTGCTAAACGAGATGCCTCTGCAAATGAAGCCGTCGTGATTATTCTAAAGTAGCCTAATGAGTTAAGTTGTTTTTCAATACATAGGCGATTCTCATGTTTTTTATCGGCAATAATAATCCGCAAAATTTTTTTAGACATATGGAATACTCTTAATACTAGATTTGAACTTGAGGAATTTCTTTGCCTCTTAGTTTATTGATATGTCATAGTGAATGTTAACGACGTATTTGCACTGCCACCTTTCGCGATATAACCGGTTTGATAGTAAGCAGCTTTAAGGGGAATAGAGTAATTTCCACCTGTTGCAGCATAACCAGAAAAGACATTATCAACACCCAAAGGTAAAGGGTTACTGGAAGCATCGAGTATCTGTACACCAACACCACTGGCAGTGGAGCTAGATTGTAGCGTAACAACTGACTTCGTTGGATTGATAATGGTTGTCGTTGGATCGAGCCGATATTTTATAGAGTTTATACCACTCGGACAGTTATTAAGATTAATTGCAAAAGCTGTTGGTGTCATTCGAGTATTAATTCCTTGAAATCCGGATGCTGGTTGAACACCCATAGGCACGTTTATATTTGAAACGGTGCATGTTTGTTGTGTTATGACCATTTTAGTTGCATTTCTGAAGTAAGTTACTCTTAAATGTCCAACGCTATAATATCCTATATCCCCAGCCGGAATTTCAATAATAGTCTGAGTAGGGCCAATCTTATATATCTCAAGGTAATATGGTATTGAAGTCGGGTATTTCACCCAGTTATTATAGGTACTAACTGTATTATAATAGTCTTTTAAAATATCTCTGTCACTCCAAATATACTTAAAGCCTAAACCTGTTGTGCCAATAGGGAATATGTTTGAACCGTTGGACGGGGCACCAATAGCATTTCGTATACCTATATTATCATTAGCAGTGCACTGATATTGAGGTTCGGAATTAGGGTAGGTAGCGTTAGAACGATAAACCCTTGTTCCAATTGGTGTGTCTCGGGGAATATTGATATTTCCATTAAGTGTAAAGTTCACAAGAGCTGCAACTCCTGAACTCATAGAGCAAGTCGCAGCCGCATCGTCAATCGTAAGAACAGAGATAAATGCACCTAAAAAAAGATGTTTTACATATTTATAGATTGGTTTTTTATTTAAATTCATTTCTAGTCCTTTATTTATAGGTTGCCAATTACTGTTGGTATATTAATTTTTAAAGTGCTCAGTTTCTTACATATTTAATAAAGTTACCGGCTGATATTGGTTTTGAAAAATAATAACCTTGGGCAATATCTGCACCTAAATTCGTTATGCGCTCAAGGTCAGCTTCAGTTTCTACCCCTTCCGCTATGACACTTAACCCTAAGTCATGGGCTAAGAGAATTGTATTGGCTAATATTTTATGGCTGACAAGGCTTTCTCTTGCTTGATGTACGAAATTCCTATCTATTTTTAAAAGATTAAAAGGAGTCAGGGCTAGACGCTGTAATGAAGAGAAACCAGTGCCAAAGTCATCAATAGCACATTTAAATCCATGTAATCTTAATTTGCTAATTGCAGCCGCGAGATCTACTTCGAATCCGGCATAATCCTCTGTGATTTCTATGCCGATATGGGAGGAGTTGATCCCAGATTGCGCTACCCTATGTATTGTATTTTCTGCCCAGCGAACGGAACTTGCGATATCTGCACTGATATTAACGCTGAGGCATAAATCTAAATCTAAATCTAAACCTGAACCTTGCAAATGTTTCAACATGTTGATGGTGTTATCTAATATTTGCTTCCACAACGCATTGCGCATTATGGTCGAATGCATTCTGGGCAATAGGTATTCAGGGCCAAGTACACCCAGTTTTGGATGATTCCAACGGGCCAATGCCTCTGCTCCATAAAGTTTTCCACTTGTGACGTGGTGCTGAGGCTGAAAATAGGCAACAGTATCAATTAAAACTTCTGCAGATTTTCCCGATAATAAACTATCCCACTGTGCTTTATTCATTAAAGTGTTAATATTTACGGGCTGTCCACATAAGCACTCTGCTTTTTTATGCGAAATTGAAGTGTCATCGTTAACAATGTTTTTATTAACATTTTTGCAATCATATTTTTTATTTATAGCGAATGTCGACGGTTGGTTTTTATCCGTTAGTAATAAGGGCACTTTGGAGCTGGGTTTAGCAGATTGATTAAACAATGTTAACTCCGTTATTTTAGATATTCCCATGCCATAAATCAATATGTGCCAAGGTTGGTCATATAGCGCTATTTGTGCCTGTGTCGTATTCATTGTTGCGCATTTATAGGGTCAGGAAATTTAAATGTAAACTAGCAATTATCTACATGAAAATTATGCGGATAAAAACAATTCTAATAGACGTTCTCTACCCAAACACTCAAAAACAATACCAGAGACTATTTATTAAATAGTTGTTACTAACTATGCTAGTTTGCTGGCACTATATTGGCAATGCTTCGATTCTTATATAGTGATTAGGAATTATCCTATAAATGGTGGTGGACTAAATGAATTGGTTGGTTTTACTATTATTTACATAATAAAT
>NZ_JAGTUL010000084.1:0-5630 GCF_018224605.1 Shewanella sp. M16
TGGGGGGCTTGTATTGATGCTCATATTATTTGACCCCCAAGATCGGCAAAGTCACGTTTTTAGCAATATTCGCCTCACGAAGTAGGAAGTCAGCTAATGTAGATTGTTTCAGGCCGTGGCCGCGTCCAAAAGTAGTACAACCAGCGAGCACTAAGGCCTCCAACGCTTCTGCATCTTCAAGGCCTGTATTCTTTGCTACCTGCTTGATTGCTTTCGCTGTGATTTGATCACCAAACTTTAAGTCGTTGATGATGTTCTTGAGTCCATGGAGATTTGCAAGTGCTGTGGCTTGATCATTCTTTTCAATGGCGTCAATGGCTGTAGAAACGAGATCTGAACAAAAGTGAATTCTGTCTAACATTATTTAAGTCCTTGTTTAGTTAAAGAAGCGCTGATGCGATAAATGCCGCCTAGGTGTTCGTATTTGGAAGCTTCTTGTAGGGATATCTCTCGATTTCTTTGCTTCTTCTCTTCCTCGGCATGCTTAATCCGCTGATTAAGCTCCTCTTGCGCTTCTGGTGAAACCTTACGGCTTACCTCACTCTTTTTGTTCGCTAACTGATAAAGTCCGATTTCAGAAAGCTGACTTAAATAATCTAATGTAAAACCTTCTTCTTGAAGATATTTCATTAGGTTATCTAGTGAGGAATATTTTAATTTTCTCATAATAACTCCAATGTCGATGTATAAGATTTTATCTTTTACTTTCATCTAGTTACTATAGCATTGCGAATGCTGTTGTAGCTATATTTAGTTACATCTGAAGTATAGTTTTTGAAACGTAACAGACTTTCTTGCCTGAATTACAGAGGGTTAATCAGATGAAATATTTTCTGAAAAATGCCGATTTCTCGGCATTTAAGCATTTTGAGCCTTCTTCACTCGCTGAACCGTTGAAACTGAGCATCCGAGTATTTCTGCTGTCTTACGAATGCTCATGGTTTGCAGGTGGGTGAGAATTGCTTGGTGAAGCTTTTCATCCTTGTTTTGACCGCCCCATGTTTTACCTTCGGCTTTGGCTTTAGCAATGCCTTGGGCTTGTCTAACCCTTCTCGTTTCGTAATCGTCCCGAGCCATACCCGCAGCTAGGTCAATCATAAAGTTCGTGAGCGCCTTTTGTATGAAGCCAGAATTAACATCGTTTGCTGTGAGTGCTGAATGTGTTTGAGGCTGGTCGGCTATAACAATGATGATTCCCTTGCTTGCTATCTTAGCCTTTAAGCTCTGCCAAGTTTCCCAAGGCAAACGGCTTAGTCGATCCATCTTCTCAATTAGCAAAATGTCACCTTCAGTAGCTTCCTCAATTAGTCTATTTAGCTCTGGGCGGTCAGGGGCGTTTCCTGATACGTTTTCTTGATAGAAGGTCGTAATCTTTACGTGGTGGGCTTTAGCGAAAGCTATTAGCTCTGGTTTGGCTCGAGAGCTGTCTTGTTCTTTGGTTGAAGCTCTTAGGTAGGCACGAATGGTAAGATTAGGTGTATTCAGCATGTGGTGTCTCATCCAATGACATTTGAGTGTATTCATTTGGCTCTGTGAGCCGCATTCCTACGTTATACCAAATGTATTCATTGATGTATACATGGTGAATTAAATAACATAATGTGGTTGATGACAAGGTTACGTTGCAAATCTTCCTTTATTAGGCATTGAAAGAAGCAAGATGGAGGATTCGTTTCATCAATATAATTTAGTTTAGGCCAGACTATGCATCGCCACTTACGGCATCCTTGTTTTTAATACGTTTCTGCCATGCAATGTGTGCTTTTCTAACTCTTTTCAGCACAACTTGCTCCCACATAATCAGAACCTGAAATGCATATAAGGGAAGAACCAACGGAAGTAGCTTCTTGATCTCATTAGACTTATCTGCTACCTCTGTAGATAAAGAAAATGAAACCATTATGAAGACTGTGTAAATGGTGAATACTGTCATCAATGACCAAAATTTTGAAATTAGCCACATAACTTCAGTTTGATGTTGCCGATAACGTTTCACACGCTTCAGAACTTTTAACTCTTTCCATCGCTGAAACCTACGGGTAAGTTTCGGTACACGCTGGGCGACATAAATCCAAATATAGGGCAGCCACTTAGTAAATACTTTGGTCAACAGTATTCCGACTAATATGAAAAATACACCTGTGAACCACCATGATGGACTTTTTAGGTTTTCTAGTATTTGATCCATTTTGTCCTTTATGTATAACGATTAAGCTAACCAGCGAGTAAAGCTAAGCTTTTGCGAATTCATAGAACTAGGTGCTTATTATGCGCCAAACGTCCCTTCAAACTCCGATACTAACTCACCACCTTGAAACTGCTGTACTTTGTAATAATTTTTATCTTTATCCAATTCAATAAAAAAACCAACTTCATAACCACATACATGCTCTGGATGTGTTTGTCCGTCGAAAGACCAGACATCATCAAAACTAGCCTTAGTTAAAGTACGTAGCCTTGCTCGGTCACTGATTTTTTCTGCTTCAGGCCTTTCTGCTTTTTTCATCTCAATTGCGATCAAGTTGTCCCGTTCCATAACTTCACCACGACTGTGCAAGATTAAATCACAAGTAATATTTATCACTTGCATATCGTTGTCCAACATTGTTTTAACCTTACCATTTTGCTTACGGTTGTACTCAATGTCAGCGTAGTAGTCTGTTAAATCATGTTGATGGGCTAATATTTCAAGAGGTATTGCAAGCCTAGAGCACAGGTTTCTTTCACTTACACCACTAAGTATATTTTTAGCTTCTGTTTTGAAAAATTTGTGCAGACTTTGTTTGAATATTTGAGTCAACATTCGGAGTATCCTTAGCTTATAACGTCTTGTTAAGGTTTAAGTTATGTAACCCTAAAGACACGCAATAGATAAAATAATGCATGAGTTGAATTACTCTTAAACAGTTGATATAGATGCCTTCGCTGTCTGTTAGATGAATTGATTGCCATTTATGAACGAGTTGGCACTTGTTATTTTTCCGCTACCATTTTCTATGCTAACGAACGAAGAGTGTCTGTTTAGAATGGTTACAAGTTCTTTTAACTCGATTGGGTTTTCTGGTTGCTTAACTACTATCGATGTCAACTTATACGCCCCTGTGTCAGTGTTACTTGAAACAAAGTACTCATAATCGCTAACGTCAGACAGCAAATTAGATAAGTTAAGAATTTTTCCACCTCTTGCAAGATTTGCATCGAATGCTAGCGCCCAAACAGTCCTATTGTAAGGGACGTCATCATCTTCTTCAGGGTCATCTCTCTGATATTCAATGAGATATATCCCCTTAGGAAAAGCTTCAATACGTTGCTCCATTGCTTTAGATAGGAATGAAGTAGAAGATATATTAGAAATAACCGTACTTACGTCATCATTGATGCTTATAGACAGCAACGTAATTCCGACGGCACTCTTCAACCATTTTTTTAATTTTGAGCGACTAAGCTTTTTTTTCATGCTTTTTATTTAACCAGAGTATGCCCAGACTTCTCATTTAAACCTGATGAACGTTATGATTTAAAGAGTGTAATGGATAAAATAGCTTAAAGATGTCAGTAAGTTAGCACTTTTTATCTTCAACTTTCAACTTGATTTTGTTAGTGAAAAGTACAAAATGTGCCCCCGAGAATAACAATGACACGATATGTATATTATAAAAGCTATAAAATTTATTTTTCAGATGGTTACAAATACAAGACAAGACAAGACAAGCCGAGTACTGATACTCAGTTGGGTTGATATTTCGATCAATCGATAAATACAGTAAAGTGTAACAATTCTCTGTTTACTTTGACCAAAAACCAGCGTAAATCAGCTTCTTAGAAAACGTAGAGAGGGTTCGACTCCCTCTCTCACCGCCAAATTAAAGCAAAGGGAATCAGTATCTTACTGATTCCCTTTGTTGCATCTGGGCAAAATCTGGGCAAAATCGCCGTTTTGTTCTCCTTCCGTGTCCTTGGTAAAACCAAGCATTTCTGACACTCGATTAGCCATTCTTAGTGAGTCCTTAGGTTTTTGCCACATTAGCTATGTTATTCGTTGTCATTCTTTTACGCGCTTGAACTAAGGTATAGCCGCCACTTAATACTATGAGTAGGCTTCCCAGAATAGTCAGCAAATCTGGGGATTCTCCAAATATAAATATTCCTAAAGCTAAGGCAAAGAGTAAACGTGTATAACGAAAGGGGCTTACTACCGATACATCTCCAGTGCGCATAGCGATTGTCAGCGCATTATAAGCTATTACACCAAAGACGATTGCTCCAATTATCTGTATTGCAGCGGCAGCACTAAACTGTATTGCTTCATTTTGGTACATCAGTATCGCTAAGCCAGTAGGAATCAACACAAAAAACCCATACACTCCAAGCTGCATATTAGATAACACGGGAGAGGCTGCGCGTGTTGCTAAATCGCGTCCTGCAAAACCTAAGGTAGCGATAACGGCGAATAAAGATGTGGCCTCAAAACCATCAAGTCCTGGACGAATGATCATCAGCACGCCCATAAAACCAATCAATACTGCAAGCCATCTCTTATGACCCACTTGTTCACCGAACAACAATGCCGCGCCAAGCATGGCGATTAAAGGTGTGGCTTGTAAAATAGCGGATGCACTTGAGAGTGGTGTTAACGTGATGGCTAAAGCAAAACAGAATCTGCCGACGATTTCACATAGTGCACGTACTAATATGGGGGTAGACAAGACTGCAGGATGAAGCACAGTTTCACCCTTTCGCCAGGTTAACAGTATAAAAATCAACATTCCACCTAGGCCAAATAGCGCTAAAATGAGGCCGATAGAGGTGGTTTCTGCTGCGGATTTGATCAGCATGTCTTCAATAGAAAATGCTGCCATCGCAGCAACCATAAACAGACTACCTTTTCTATTATTCAAAATAAATTCCCTAAATGCTTAGACGCTATCTCTAGTCAAAAGTTTTGTCATGAGAGTTCTGGTTTCATCAACAAAGGCACAGAAGTTACGATATAGCTTATTAGAATCCAATAGAAACATCATTTTCTGATCACTATAGCAAGCTTTCTCTGCTTATCTGAATAGGATTCGCTGCTTAAGGTAGTAATGATTCTGGCTTAAAAATAAATAGGGATAATAAGCATTAGCAAGAAATGATAATAGATACAGATATGGTTTTTTTATCTATATCAGATGGCAAGTTAAGCCTCTTTTTACCATAAGGATTATGGTTGGTGTATTGTTTTAATATTATCAACTTGTGCGGCTAGTATAAGATATTGATGTCAGGTATGTGCTGCTGTTTTTCAGCTTTTATGATGAATAACATTGTTTGAAAGAGGTCTATATTGTGAGGTTAATTTTATATGTAGTAGTCTTAAGTCAATAATGGCAACGCTTAAATAATCCATCAGTTGATTTTATACTAAGTGATTTTGTATTGGGGATTTAGTGTTTTTAGGTTTATATAAAATGAATTTGCGTTGAATAGTACGGGAAAGTTAACTAAATAACTTTGGGGAAATGATTAATCGCTCAACTAAAACTGCGCGATTAATCATATTAACGAAAAAATATTGTTGTTTTAAAAATTAACTTTGGATATTAATCGTTACTTTCTCGATGACGATAGGTTCACGGGGCACGTCTTCG
>NZ_JAGTUL010000085.1:0-5398 GCF_018224605.1 Shewanella sp. M16
GTCGATTGGTGCTTATATCGGTATCGACATTTAGTGGAGAATGCTTTTGGAAGAATAAAACACTATCGAGCAATATCAACAAGGTATGACAAGCTAGCAAGAAATTACGCCAGTATGGTGTCACTGGTGTTTATGTTAATGTGGCTGCCGATGTATTGCTGAACAACATTTGCACAGCAAAGATCAACAGACCCTAGTTAATGTGAGCGTCATTGTATGCATACCGAGCGAGAGACTGGAATAGTCGAAAAATTACTTCCACCGACTTGAGCATCTTTGCTATGATTGCGACCCGTGAATGGACATCACTTATTTATAGGGTAGTGAGATTAGCTTATGAAGGCATGGTACCTTTTGTATTGTAAACCTCGTAGTGAAGCGAGAGCACAACAAAACTTAGCACTTCAAAATTTAGAGACGTATTTGCCTATGGTCTCTGAAGAGAAATCTCAGCGCGGGCGCAAACAAGTTTGTCGTGTACCACTATTTCCAAATTATTTATTCATCAATTTTGACCCAAGCCAGACAAGTGTCAGGCAGGTCCATTCTACTCGTGGTGTGAATCGAATCGTTAATTGTCAAGAGAAAATGACGCCCATTGACGACAGAATTATCCATGCCATTCGCATGAAAGAACTAACGCCTTCCCAAACAGTATTAGCCGAAGAATTAGAGCTAAAAACGGGGGAAAAAATTCGTTTTACAGATGGGCCCTTTGTTGATCTCGAAGGCATTTTTCAAGAAAAATGCCCAAATAAACGTTGCCATGTTCTTTTTAACATTATGGGGCAGATAAAGACGGTTACTGTACCTGAGCAAACGGTTGAAAGAGTTTGTAGTTAACTAATTGACACAAGTTTCATTGTAAGAATTAAGATGAAATATTTGTAGGAAATTGACTATTCTTATTATTAAGGCTTTTTGCCAGAGATGGATAACGTTTTGTTAAGTTATTAAATAATAAGGTTTTTATGGATTTTTACAAAATTCAAATCATTAAGATTTTAATTTATCTCTAAAATTTGAAACATTGACTTGCAATTGCTTGTTAATTAACCAGTCAAGCTTTCGGGTTTGAAGTAAACTTATGTAACCAGACTTTAAGATTGTCGTTTATTCTTCTTAACGTCATTGGTATGTTGTTAAAAATGAATCTTTAGTTGATGCGCAAGCTTAGCTGCTTAAGGCCTGCATTGACGTTTAGGTGACTATTTGGTTTAGGCTGCGATAGTCTTGTTCTAATTAATAATTTGGCGTGTTTTTCCCACAAGAGTGGTGATATCACTCGCTAGAAATTCAAATGGGTTGGAGCCTTGTAATTCTTTTTATAAAGAATGATGAGGTTTTATTACATGAAAAATATGAGTTTTCGCGTCGCGAAGGGCAATATAGAAGCCGCAATCTATGGGCGGTAGCGTGTCTGAAAGGCAACGAATGAAAAGTTTCATTCGTTAAGCGGACGCCGAAGGCCTCGGGCCGCCACTCGGATCGATAGCGTGTCTGAAAGGTGAGAAGCCGCAGGTTGATCCCTCGAACGAGAGGTACGGATACCGAACTGGCAGGTATATAGGGATATATTTATCGAAAAACAGTTTCTTCATTAACTTCATTAAATGGGTAATGCAGGGAGCCCCAATAGCCATTAATATGTCCAATTTTACCTTTATTCAGCCATGATACGATTAACCGTAGCTGCTTGATGATGTAAACAATCCAACATTTACCCCAAAGAATCGTTAGTTTTTTGTACACTCTAAATGGCGTTTGATTGCCGAGTGTTTGAATGTGAAACTCAGGTTTTACCTCTAAAAATCCAATAATAAGCTTTGACTCATTTTTATAAACGGAGATATCTGGTGCTACGACAAGTCAAAAAATTCATCATACTAGGCATAAGTGCCGCGATTTTGATGGGCGCGCAGGCTAATGCCATTACGCCATCTCCACAGATGATCGAGCAGTTCAAAGCTTTACCTAAGTCAGAACAAGAAAGGCTAGCACGTCAATATGGCGTTGACCCTTCGATGATCACTGGTGGTTCAGCTGCTCAAACAGTAGTTGAAAATCCAACTGTGGTGACTCCACGTGCTGCCAATAATGACGTAGTTGACCAATCTGAAAGTGACCAGCTAAACCAGGCGACGAAGTCAGAGGCAAAGGTTGAAGCTATTGAAGACAAAAAAGAAAATCAATTAAAGCGTTTTGGTTACGATCTCTTTGCGGGTTCGCCAAGCACTTTTGCACCAGTTAGCGATGTGCCAGTGCCTGCTGAGTACATGATTGGCCCCGGTGATAGCTTAAATGTTCAGTTGTTTGGTAAAGAGAATAATCAGTACACACTAACCGTTGGTCGTGATGGAGCAATTCAATTTCCGGGTTTAGGGCCAATATCGCTTGTTGGTTTGAGTTTTTCAGAAGTACGCGAATTGTTACAGCAAAAAATTACCCAAAGTATGATTGGCATAGAGTCAAATATCACAATGGGCGAATTACGGTCAATTCGTATCTTTGTTGCTGGTGATGCTTTTCAACCAGGCTCCTACACTGTTTCTAGTTTATCGACGATCACTCAAGCATTATTTATTTCCGGTGGTGTGAATCAAATTGGTAGCTTGCGTGACATACAAATTAAACGAGCAGGTAAAACCGTAGGTCGCCTAGATCTCTATGATTTACTTCTGCGTGGTGATGCATCTGGGGATATTCGTTTACAATCGGGTGATGTTGTGTTTATTCCATCTTCAGGTGGGTCTGTGAGTGTGATGGGTGAAGTTCGTCGTCCTGCAATCTATGAGCTTAAAAATAATGAAACAATGGCCGATGTCATTCGCATGGCGAGTGGCTTAAACCCTGGTGCTTATCCTAAAGCCAGCACAGTCGAACGTTATAGTAACGAATCAGTTAAAACTGTAGTAAGTGTTGATTTAACAGAAAATGGTGGTTTAAACACCTTAGTTAAAAATGGCGACCTCCTAAACGTCAGGTCAGCCTCAAGCCGTATCGATAATGCGATTACTGTCGCTGGTGCTGTGGTTCGTCCTGGTAAATATCAATGGACGAAGGATTTGACGGTTGCTGATTTACTCCCATCAATTTGGGGCGATCTCACAATCTCTGCTGATTTAGATTACGCGTTACTTGTTCGTGAAATAAACCAACGTGGCGATATTCAAGTTGAGCGTATTGCCCTTGGACGAGCAATAGGTGAGCCTAAATCACACTATAATCCTCAATTAAATCCGCGTGATTCAATCATAGTGTTTGATTATGCAGACCGTGAAGCGTTACTAAAACCAATAATTCAGAAGCTGAGAGAGCAAAGTCGTTTTGGCGATGCTGCTAAGCTAGTTAACATTAATGGTAACGTACGTTTTCCTGGGCAATACCCGATTACGATTAATGCCGATGTTAAGGAGTTACTGATCGCGGCGGGTGGATTAGAGGAAGGTGCTTATACACTTGCGGCAGAATTAACACGTCAAAATGTTTCTGAGCAAAATGGGGTGTCTATTGAGCATGTTCAATTAAGTTTAGACCATGTAATGCAAAATGACCCTGCAGTAAATATCAAACTGCAGAGTCGCGACATTTTAACTGTACGTACACTTCCAGATTGGCAGGAGAATCGTTGGGTTACGATTAAAGGGGAAGTTAAATTCCCTGGTACTTATAGTATCCAGCGTGGTGAAAGCTTAAAAGATGTCTTGGCGAGAGCGGGGGGCTTGACGAGCGATGCGGCTCCTCGCAGTGCGGTATTTTTACGTAAATTAGTAAAAGATAAAGAGCAACTTGAGTTATCAAAACTTGCTGATGAATTGCGTCGTGAGATTGCCGCAAAAGCGTTGACAAAAGATACACCAACCATTGGCTATAATGATGCACAGCAGATGCTCAATGAGCTTGAGAATGTCAAAACTGTGGGTCGACTAGTCGTTGATGTCAATGCCATAGAACTGGGGATAGAGAGTGCTAACCTTATGCTTGAAGATGCTGATGCCTTGTATATTCCACCAACCAATCAAACGATTTCAGTTATGGGTCAAGTGCAACATCCAAGTACACACAGATATAAGCAAGGTTTGACCTTTGAACAATATCTCGCTTTATCCGGAGGTGCGCGTAAACGTGCTGATGAATCACGCTCATATGTTCTGAAAGCTGATGGTTCAGTTCAAATGCCAGAATCATCTTTTTGGTTCAATGGTGGCAGCTCAATGGAACCAGGCGATACCATAGTTGTACCGTTAGATACTGAATACAAAGATAACCTAACGCTTTGGAGCCAAGTCACTGGCATTATCTACAACACCGCTGTTGCAGTGTCTGTCATAGCAGGACTTTAAGCGCGAAGCCGTGAAAACAAAGGGTCGCAAGCTTTTCTTCTACGAGCCTTCATTGTCACTGTAAGTGAGCTTGCGATCATTCCGTTACTCACTACATATACCATATATTATGAGACAATTTCCCAATGTCCACTGAAGTTTCAAAATACAAAACAGACACCAGCTTTTCCCAAGTAACAAGTGACGAAATCGATCTTCGTAAACTTTTTTCAGTCATCTGGCAGGGTAAATGGTTGATTATCGGCATTACTACCGTATTCGCAATTGGGTCAGTAGCGCTTGCTCTCTACTTACCTAATATCTATAAA
The DNA here is from genome assembly GCF_018224605.1 of Shewanella sp. M16. Taxonomy (NCBI): domain Bacteria; kingdom Pseudomonadati; phylum Pseudomonadota; class Gammaproteobacteria; order Alteromonadales; family Shewanellaceae; genus Shewanella; species Shewanella sp. M16. The sequence goes on from NZ_JAGTUL010000085.1 coordinate 4,652, forward strand.
TCTGAAGCATTACTGGCTCCTGCAGCTGAAGAGCAGAACAGTGGGCTAAATGTTTTAGCATCTCAATTCGGCGGTTTAGCCAGTTTAGCTGGGATGAACTTAGGAGCTAAGGGAGGAGGGACAGATAAAACTCTGCTTGCCATAGAAGTATTAAAATCTCGTAAGTTTGCGAGTGATTTTATTCAAAGACATAAAATTTTGCCTGATCTAATGGCTGCTGAATCGTGGAGTCGGGCTGATGGTGAATTAATTTATAATGCTGAAGTTTACGATGTTTTTTCACAAAAATGGATTCGCGAAGTTGAACCTCCATTTACGCCAGAACCTTCAATGCAAGAGGCGTATAAGAAATTATCAGAATTAGTAAGTGTCAATAAATCTTTAGATACAGGACTAGTAACTATAACTGTTGAACATTATTCTCCTACGATAGCCCAGAAATGGGTGGAACTTTTAGTCAAAGATATCAATGAATATATGAAAGAGAGAGATGTTATTGAAGCACTGCGCAGTACTCGATTTTTAGAGGAAAAAATTAATCAGACAAATGTTGCTGATATTAAAGTAATTTTATATAAACTTATCGAAGAGCAAGCGAAGGTAATTATGTTTGCTGAAGTTAGAGATGAATATATATTCAAAACTATAGACCCCGCAGTCGAGCCAGAATTGAAAGAAAAACCAAGAAGAGCACTAATTTGCATTTTTGGTACATTCATAGGAGCAATTTTAGCTATTATATATATC
>NZ_JAGTUL010000086.1:0-5332 GCF_018224605.1 Shewanella sp. M16
GTAGGGTAGGAGATGGGTATATGAGCAAGATTATATTCTCCTTAAGCGATACGCACATGCGTATGTTCAATAGCATTACGCAGATAACCATTAGGGTCCCAAGTCGCTTTTATTGGTTGAGTTTCACCTTTATGACTAACCGCCCGAACCATCAACTGAATTCGTCCCTTTTTCTCAAAGGTTACTGCAATCATCCAACCTCGAAAAGAGAATCGTCCTAGGTCATCACTTAATATTGTCTGCAGCCAATGCTCACCACCATCAATAGAGACTTCTACGCTTTTGATGCCAGAACCTCCATCAAAGGCAATACCTTTAAGTTCTATCTTCTTACCAACCATTAATGTGTCACCAGATTTGACATTAGTAATAAAACTGCGTACTGAAAGTTGAGTTATAGAACGGGTCTTTTCTGGAACACTATTTAGCTCAACGCATCCACAATCATTATCAGGAATTCGATAGGCATGTGTCATAAAATACGCATTAAAGCCATTAAAAATATGGTCAATCACTTCAATCTCGGAGAGATGTTTAACCCAATAGGTAGCATAATAACCAGGTACAATTAATTTTATTGGATAGCCATTTAAGAACGGTAACGGCTCCCCGTTCATCTCCCAAACAATCATAGGCTCACCAGTCATAACGTGATCATAGTCCAGTGCCTTACGAAAGTCAGGAGTAGTATCAAGTACTGGTTTATCTAAACCATTAAAAGTGACTTGCTTAGCCCCATTTTTAACTCCAGCTAACTCAAGTACTTTTTTAAGAGGAATACCTTTAAATTTGGCATTACCCATAGCACCGTTACCAAGCTGGGCACCAAATACGCGTGGCGATGAGTAACCTCGACTATTACCAGCACATTGCTGCACTGCAACAATTTCTATAACTCCATCCATTTCCTTCAGCTCAGCAAGTGTAAGAGCTAACTGTTTACTCACCAACCCTTTGATATTAATTGTATATGTATCAGGATCAATAGAAGTAGGGATATCAGCAAGATGATAACGAACAAAGAAATTTTCATTCGGAGTGATTAGCCCGTTATCAAAAACTTTCATTTGAGTTTCAAGATGTGGGGGACGCGAATGCACCAAAATCATATCGTCCTTACCGGGAAAATCATTCACGATTGGGCGCGAACCATCAGCAAATGTTACTCCATCACCATCAGCGAATTTAATAACTGATTCCGCCAATGCAGCTATCGGGGTCGCGGCTATCGTTGCAACACTGGCGTTGCGCAAAAATTGACGACGAGACTTTGATACTATTCTATTTATATTACTCATTAATAAATTTCCTTAGAAATAATTTTCAACACACTTATTAAGCCATTGTGATTAGCTTTTTCTTGATACGATATGTACAGTTCTCGTGGGATTATTAAAAATATTTCCCCCTTTAATACCTTTCATCGTACCAATTGCTGCAATAAACCAAGCACAAATTAAGCCGACAAATAGAAAAATAGCAGCCCATTCGAATACAGTAGATCCTGTATGTCTAGCAAGCTGTGTTGTGCCTGTAACACATGTACCTACAGGGAAAGTAAATGCCCACCATGTCATTGCAAAAGGCATTTTTTTGCGTAGCGCTCTCAATGTAAGTAGACTTGCTAAGATTGACCAAAATAGTGCAAAACCCCAGATTGGGACACCATAAATAATAGCCATATTATTTAAGCTTGAAGCTATTGGTTCATCAACCACAAATAATGCAACAGATCCAAGAGCACCAACAGCGGTTATCGACTGCCCAAGTGGCCCTAAAACGATCCATAAAGTTGGCACCCTAGCACCACCAGAACTTCCTGAATGAGCTAAACGACTCCAAATCATGGTGATAATAATTAATGCACAAAACAGGCTAATGCCAAACATTGCATAACAGCCATATAATAGCGTTTGTTGCAGAGTAATACTTTCCACATAAGGAACTAACATAGCACCAATAGCAGCCGAGACCATAGGTGGGACAATAGGCATAAGCCAACCGCCAAAAGCAGCATCACCACGTACTTCATACTGAGTAAAATGGCGATAAGGAATGATAATTGCAGTTAACAAACCGCTAATAGTACCTAGTACCCAGAGTATCCAAGCAATCGTTTTCGCAGTATCTTGTGCAAAAATATGCTGCCCCAGTAAGATAGTCCCTCCAGCTATTGTTAATAATGCCATCGGGAGAGCACCAAAGAATTGTGCCATAACAGGATCATTAAATTGGCGTTTTATTATCTGTGGTTTAATGATAGTCTGAATAATCTTAATGGCTAACAAAATCATTAACATAGATGATGCTAACAGCCATATAACCAACGCTATGTTGGTTAATTGTGTGCCATACAATGGCAAACCTACAGCTGCATTAGCAATAATACCCGTACCCATTACTGAGGCAAACCAATTTGGACCGATCTCCTTGCTAAATTCGACTTGAGTGTCTATTGACATTTATTTTACCTATAGCGAAATATTCAAATTTATTTTACTCTAATTCAGAGCCGTTACAATTTAGTCCAGCTCAGTAACTTAAACAATTATAAAAATAGTTTTATTTAATGGTAATTACGTAAATAATGTAAAATAAAATTTGAAGTCATAGTCATGCTAGGTATTGCTCTATTGCTTAAATCACTCTCCGGCGAACCCATCCCCACCTTATGTTACTGTGCTAATTGACTCTCTGACGGATAGGCATACCTAGCCTTGTGACTTTGTTCATCATCTTTACACTTGCCAATGCCTTGCCACACGAAACAATCTGAAGCCGCACAAGATGCTTTTAAAAACTTCCGGATGGCAACTATCCTTAATACGCTTGGGCATGTTGCACTCGATCGCATCGATGTTTGGTTTCAAGATGAAGCCCGATTTGTCCAACAGAATACAACCACTCGTATTTTGACCAAAAAAGGCACTCGTTCACGGGCTGTCCCTATTTATATCCGCCAACTGGCGCTACACAAGCCATTATTGCCCCACATGCAAATCGCGAATATGTTAACGAACATTTAAAGCTGATCTCAACCGCGACGACATTCGGACGCCACGCATTGTTCATCATGGACGAGCTGGCTGGCATCAACAAGATTTGACCGATGACTTTAATAATATCACGCTTCTCCAGTTGCCCCATTATTTACCGTAGTTGAATCCGATAGAGCGGTATGGTATTTGAACGGCAGGTTTAAATGACTGCGTCAAAATATGCTGGTCAATCGTTTGTTTTAGTGGCTATGACGACATCGTCGAGCAGTGTTCAATCGCGTGGAATACTTTCATTGAGAAGAAAGTAAAAGTGATAGAATTGTGTATTAGACAATGGGTAATTATGACCAGTTAATTAACCTGAACTCGATGTATGGACTCCACCAACCTACAGCCGTAAGTTGGTGTCGACCAAAACAAAAGGAGTCCATACATGAGTAAGCCTACAATAATATCTCTCGACCTTGCAAAAAAGTCATTCAAGTTTGTAAAGTGAATCCATATGGTAAGTTGTTATTCAATAAAGCCATGTCACCACAAAAAACGAAAGACCTTCTTGCCAACTCTCCTCCTTGTGTCGTTGCTATGGAAGGCTGTGCTAGCTTTCACTACTGGGCTCGAGTCGCACAATCATTTGGACATGAAGTCAGAGGGATGGCACCTAAAAAAGTAAAACCCTATATCAGCAATCAAAAAACAGACGCTAATGATGCTATCGGCATTGCCATCGCATCAACACTGTTAGGAATGACTTTCTGCCAGGTTAAAGACCTATCACAACAGAACATTCAAGCGATTCAAATCAGCAGAAAATTGTTCGACCGAACAATCACATCACTGGGTAACCACATACGAGCGTTGTGTTTTGAATATGGAGCTGTCATCACGTTAGGTAATAAGTCATTAAGGCAAGCCATCACTCACTTTATTTCGCCAGAATCAGCAGACTTACCTGAGCAAATCAAACCATTGTTCATGATTTTATGGCAACAATATCAAACAACAGAAGAGCACTACAAAGCGGTAACGTTACAGTTAAAGCAGTGAGTCACTCAATCAGAACCTTGTAAACGCTTGATGAAACTCGAAGGCGTTAGTCATATTGGTGCAACCGGTTTACTTGCTTGCTTAGGTGACGGTCAAGGTTTTAAGAATGGCCGGCATGCGGCTGTCTTCGTTGGTGTTACCCCTAAACAACACTGCACTGGAGGTAAGGTTGTTATGATTGGAATAGATAAGCATGGTGGCGATAAATACCTGCGTTCAATCCTCTATCAAGGCGCACTCTCTGTTATATCAAGGCTGCCAGTAGAGTCGAAAACCTATAAACAGCAATGGCTTATCAATTTAGTCAGGCGAGTGGGTATAAAACGTGCTTGTGTCGCGTTAATCAATAAAACCGTTCGCACCGCATGGGCATTGCTCAATTACATAACCGAATATAACAGTCAGACCATATAGAATATTGTTTTAGAAAGAGTTTTAAAGAAAGTTCAGCAAAATGCATTAACAAATAGGTAAGACCAACCTTCTGAAAACCTGTTTATCCCGACAGCGTTAATAACGCTACAATCTCGATAAGGACAGAGGGTGCGAATAGATCATTGGTTAGAAGATAGCTTCTTCAATAAAAAACCGTATATACGTGCGCATCTAAATCTTTTTGTCAAAGCAATTGCTAAACAGGTAGAGTCCATATACGGGATAAGAAATGTTGAACTAATAGCCCTCCAAGTGTTCGGATCTTTCGACCAAGAGAAACCCCATCACACCAGAGGGCCTATGCATAAATTAGTGGAAGTGTTTTGCGATGTCGATGATTTTTTGCGCTGTTTTCATTCCAGAATGGGAAAAAACGCTGTTAACCGATGGCACACGTAAGCGTCAACGCGCTGGCCGTATGACGATGAGCGAAGTGATGACCATCATCATACTTTTTCAGATGTCTCACCACCGTGATTTCAAGAACTTCTACATCGGCTATTTAGCTCATTTCTACAAATCCGCTTTTCCCAATTTACTCTGCTATACCCGCTTTCTTGAGGTGATGCCCACTGCTTTAGTGCCGCTTTGCAGCTACTTTGCCAGCCTTAAGAGTGACCCTACTGGCATCGAATTTGTTGATTTAACCAGCATCAAAGTGTGTCATAACCTACGTATTCATCGCCAAAAAACCTTAGCGGGACTGGCGTGCAGAGGTAAAGGTACCATGGGTTGGTTCTATGGCTTTAAGCTGCATTTGATTGTGAATCATCAAGGCGGAATCGTGGCGGCCAAAGTGACCCCAGCGAATGTACATGACACAAAACAGGTGAATGAGATGGTGCACAGTG
>NZ_JAGTUL010000087.1:0-5150 GCF_018224605.1 Shewanella sp. M16
CCTATTAACCACTGCAAGGTTGCAGAGATATTTGCTTTCTGTATACTTTTCTTAAATAACTCCGGCCCATTGGCCATAGATGAAAAAGGAAACAAAAATGAAAGACTTAGTTCTCAATAATGGACAAAAAGCAATTTTTATATATATAGATGACTTCAGTCGACCTGTCTATCAATTAGAGAGTGGTAGAAAGGTGTGCTGTATAAATCTAAATGGAACTTATCTTCATAGTATAAGTGGTGATATTGGCGAACCAGATTGTCCTCTTAAAGAAGAATACCAACCGATTAATAATTAAGAATTTGATTAAAAGCCCATTTCATGGGCTTTTTTTTCCGAACGTTTCCTATAGATAACTTGAATATTGCGAAATCCTTGGTATTTCATATACTCCAGATGAACAAACTCCGGCCCATTGGCCATAAATGAAAAGGAACCTATTATGTTGACAAAAAAAGATGAAGCTCTATTGATAAATCAGCCGAATAAATTGTTAGCCGATTATCATGCAAGGGTAATGGTTAAGGAAGCACCTGAATCTATTTGCACTTTCTATGAAGCTAATGCTGAAAAAATTAATGGAAAAGTAGTAATTGTTCGGTCTAAAGATGATGAATCGGCAGCTGCACTAGCAAGAAATACCTTAGATAAGGTGTTGTTTGTGTTTAGCGATACGTATTGGTTAACTGACTATTTTAAAGGTGTTTGCCAAAATATTCCTTTATCTGCTGCTCTCCAAAAGAGAGCAATTAAGTAAACCAAACCTGGTGCTATCGCAAAACTGATAAAGGCACTCGATGCGCCGCTGACAACACAAGTCTAAATGAGTAAAACTATTGTCCTTCGAAGCTGTAGTTTGCTCATTTTAGGAAAGGAACGACTATGGATACTATTGCTTTAGCAGATGAGATGGAACAAGCTGAATTGGAATGCTTTGAATTGTATAGTGCTACGTATGTAGGTCCTTATTGCGAGTTATGGGATAATCCCAATCTTTCAAAAGAACAACGTGATAATATGATTCCATTCTGAATATAACTTGATAAAAAAAACCGCTTAGCGGTTTTTTTTTGCTTAAGCGTTTCCTATTGGCAATTCGGTCTTTGTGGAAGATCTGACATTTAGTATACTGCAGATGAACAAACTCCGGCCCATTGGCCATAAATGCAAAGGTGAATATTATGAATTATAGCGTCTTAACTACTGAAAATGGTTATGGTTTATTTGTCAAATCAATGAATAAGCTTCACAAAGTTACACATCTTGCTTTTAATGAAGATGGTCATAGTTTTTTATTTAGAAATCAAAATCTTGTATGTGTTGCAGTATTTCCTGATAATTTGAGTGATGTTCAAGCAATGGCAAGTCAATATGGCGGGGATAATACGTTAAAACTACAAGATAAATCCTCTGAGGATTTAACTTACACGAACTTCTATATAAAATCTTTCGATGGTCACTTCTATCAAGTAGCTGGTATCTTTAAAGATGTTGATATGGCAAACAAATTTATGGAATCGAGAGATGATGCAGCATTAATCGACTCGACTAACCTTAAGGGTTCTCTAACTAATCAATTTCATTTTATTGCTAGTTACGAAAAATCTTCCGCAGTATAGCTCTCTTTTCTAATCTCACGCAAAGCCCCAAAGTAGCACTTTGGGGCTTTTTTATTCTGTCTTAATTCAATGAATCGAATAAGCATAGATGCATTTCCTATGAGCAATTCTTCGCTTGCTGACGAACTCGACTTGGGTATACTGCAGATGAACAAACTCCGGCCCAATGGCCATAAATGAAAGAGAAAAGACAATGAAACAAAAGACAATTGCTCGCATTAATGATAAATCAATTACATTTCAAAAAGTAGAGAGTTTTCAGTTTGTTAGGCGCGAAAATGTTCAATATATGACTGATGATGAAAGATTTTGTTTTAGTGACTGGCTCCGTTCTGGAGATCTACTTAATGCTGAATTTACCTATACAATTACAGATCTGGAGTTTAGATTTGATATACGTGAATTAGTAATTACCGGTAAGGCACTCACTTACTATCAACATCAAACATCAATTTTAAAAAATGAAATAATTGAATTTAATCGTGTTAACAATGCTGTAAATTCTGCTTTAAATGAAATTGGGTGTTATATGCATTCAGTTGACCTAAAAATATTAATAAGCATTTTATTCAAAAGGTTAAATGTAGTTGGAGGCACTTTGTCATTACAAAATGGTAATAAATTTGCTTTTAACCATCTTTCTCTTAAAAACACAATAGAGAAATTAGCATTAGCACTTTCTGATAACAATCAGGAGTGAGGCTAAGAGCATATTTTACATTACTTATATTTTATTAAGCCTGTATGTAATTACAGGCTTTTTCATACTACAAATGGCTTTTTACTTTGATGAAAACCATATACTGTAGATGCATAACCACCGACCCATAGGTCATAAATTTAAAAAGGAAAATATGATGATAACCGCTATGCTTCAGCAAGCAAAAATATATGAATTTGATTTGAGTGAACAACTTAGAAATACGGCTCAATGGATGATGTCGGTATCAGGTAAGCCAGAGTTTAACGAGCGGCAAGGTGTATATTTTACCATTCTTCGTGACTGGAGAGCTGCTAGAAAAAAACTTATCGAGATAGAATCTAAAGCTATAGCTGTCAATCGTTGTCATGCTTGCAATAAATCAGAGAGCGCAATTGCACTTGAGGAAAAACGGGCTTTAAAAGAGGCTACTGTTACTTCATCAACGTATGAGCGCGCACAACGAAAGTTGTTTAAAGATGTCAATGGTTTTGTTTGTGGCAAGTAGTATTAATAGCCTCGCAGTGCGAGGCTTTTTTACATTTTCCTTTGGTCAATCGGTATGTTGCAATGAATCACCCTCTAAGTATACTGCAGTTGAACAAACTCCGGCCCAATGGCCACAAATGCAATAAGCAACAATAATGGGGCAATATCATTGTCCCGACTGGGAAGTGGTTTGCCCTTTTTTATGAAAGAGGAAACCACGTATATGTGCGCTATTAAGCCATTTGAGCGTTATACAAATTCAACCCTTGATGAAACAATTCACATGGAGTTTTTTGGTGATATTGGTTGTGTGACACAGATCACCATTGGTACTCGGTTTGAGCGGTTGATAACTATCCGTCCAACTGAATTTGGCACTAACGTTTCTGCGGTTAACCAAGCCTTTGATTTTTTCAATAACATTGCCCCAATGCAGAACTACGCTGAACTACGTAGGGCATGGAAGATGTATTTGAAGGCTTGCAAGCAACGCAGCTATAACACTCATTACGCCTTCCATAATTATATGGAGGGCAAGAGAATTAAGCGCCTTGATCGTAAAGGTGGGGTATCTCAATGGGTCGCTGTTTAACATTCCATAAAGCCTCCTTGTGGGGCTTTTTTCTTGCCTGAACGTTTCCTCTGTTGCCAGATTCGATATAGTGAACATGAATTGGGCTATCGCATTAAAGAAAAACGGTGCTCAATGAGCTGCCGACAGTTAGTGACTAGCTCGAATATAAAAAACCGCCAATCGGCGGTTTTTTGCTTGTTAATTAAGTAAAAAGAAAATATATCAGTACTTGTATATATATCAAATTTGGTATAACATTACCTTAAGTTGAATAGTTAAGAGTGTTTATGCAATTAGATAAAGCTACTGCTTCTGAGCTTCAAATGCGATCCGATTTAATGCTTGTTATTCGCGGAATTATAGAGGCGAAACAATGGTCACAGTCCGAAGCCGCTGAGCACCTGGGACTGACTCAACCAAGAGTGAGCTATTTGGTAAATGGTAAGGTTGAAAAGTTCAGTATAGATAAGTTGCTGAATTGTCTTTACTTGATGGGTTATCGCTTAAAGCCTGTTTTTACCAATAATTCATTAACTGTAACAGTGGAATCAGTGAAAACGAACGTTTAAGAGAGGCTGTTATGTCTGCAGATAGATACGAAAGCTCAATTAAATTCACCACAAACGATGGGTTTCTCACCATTGAAGATTTTCAAAACGTAGATAACAGCTTCAGGCTTTTTGCAGGTGGAGAGCGTATAGTGATCGCATTTGAAGCAAGTCATGTGACTATCATCGATGACACGAAAAATGGCACAGATATTATTGAGTTAAAGATTATCAATAATCACCCGATTTACTTGAAAAGTTCGAAAGAAGCATCTGAGATAGCAGAATTTATTGGTACTGAAGTGTTTTGCTATGACGAAAGCGGCAATAACTTAGTTCCAGTATCGGCATTTCACTTTAGTTAAAACATTAGGAACCTGCAAATGGCAGTTAAAGTCACTTCACAAAGAGCGTTAGATATTCAAAAAGTGTCCGATTTGAAGGAATCTATAGAAAGTACAGTTGTTCGTACAGTTTGGAAGGTAGATGGTGAAGAGTTTGTTTACTGCAAAGGCGATGATTATTTGAAAAGCCGTGCTGGGCTTTCAGCGGATTGGGAAGTATGGCCCCTTGATCAAGCTGATAGAAAAGCTGCAAAAGCTAAAGTATTTAAGTTAATTAAATAGGGGTGAATGTATGCAATTAAAAGCATTATATCTTGGTGATAATAATGATGGCGTAAAAGTCCATAGTCAGTTTTTATCAAAGTGTGATTCAAAAATTACCTTTGAAAAGTTCAAAGCAGACTCGGTAAGTAAAGACAAAGCCCCTTTTTTTATTGATTTATATGATGAAGAACAGTCGTTAATTTTAGATACGGTTGGTATTAGTGAAGAGACATACACCCAAATCACAGGGGAAGTGGTGATGTCTTATGAGTATTATGAGCGCGAAGCTGATTATAATCAGGATTTGATTTTTGGTGCTATGGAGAAAGTGATTATACAACATGGCATTGACGTTCCGTGGGATACAGATAATTCATTTGGGCTGGCAGCTTTAGACCTACAGTCCTTTAAGAAAGCAGATCGTATAATTCATGAGTTGAATGTGGATTCACTTAATCTAAATTGAAAGCCTTTGGCCGCAGAGTAAATTTTTTACTCCAGGTCAATGGCTCGCGGGTTCGGGTGCAGCCCGAGATTTTTGATTTTTGTCATTGAGGTGTATATGAAAGGCTTAAAACATTTTATCAAAGGTTCACTAGACCTATTATTATT
>NZ_JAGTUL010000088.1:0-4641 GCF_018224605.1 Shewanella sp. M16
CCTAGCAGTTGTTTTATCCTGTACATAGCGGTTTCTGAGATTGAACGGCGATGATAACCATATCGTTTTTTCCACTGCTTATTTGAGCCATGAAGCTGTTGCCAACTGACGGCTAAGTTTCGTGGATACCCTTGTTCCCATAGCGCAGCACCTTCCCTAGGTGGAATGAGCACTAAAGCGCGTTTTCGACGAACGACTTCATGACAGGCTTTCGTGTCGTAAGCACCATCACCCGAGATATTGCGGATTTTTCGATGGGTTTGCTTAAGTAAATTGGGCATCACTTCAGCGTCTGTGACACCTGATAAACTGAGTTCTGCGGCAATAATTTCATGGCTATGCGTATCTACGGCAATAATTTCATGGCTATGCGTATCTACGGCAATATGCCGTTTACGCCACACTCGGCGCTTTACATCTGTGCCATGTTTCTTCTCTTTCCACTCACCTTCGCCATAGACCTTCAAGCCTGTTGAGTCGATAGCTAAGTGCTCAATGGCGCCGCGAGTCTTGGTTTTAAAAGCAATATTGACCGTTTTCGCGCGTTTACTGATGCAGGTGTAATGCGGGCAAGATAATGTGATGTCACCCAGTTTAAACACCGAATTGATAAAGCCCTGTAAGGCTCGCAGTGGCATAGAGAAAATACGCTTAACCATCAACGCAGTGGTAATGGCTAAGTCGCTAAACACTCGAGGGCGACCTTTCTTGGGCTGCTCGACCTTGGCTTTCCACTTAGCAATTGCATCCTCATCAATCCAGAAGGTAAGTGAACCGCAGTTGATTAAAGCTTGGTTGTATTGATTCCAGTTGGTTGTTTTATAGCGAGGTTTTGACACGGTTGATGGGCAAGTTGATAGGCGATGCCGATCAGATCTGCGGCTTTAGTTCAACCTATTTAGGAAACAAAGTCACGTAATAAGTGCAGTTACATTAAAAACACTAACATTACTATCGACTAAAACATCATTAGCAGTGCCACTAGAAGGATTTTCCCCTTCGAATGTCCTTTGTAGTGCAAGAATAGCTCCCTATTGAGAGCCGTTCTTGTATTTAAATCTTGGTAGTTATATTCGGTTCTGAAACAGAAGTAAATTTGAAGCAATGTTCAGATGTTATTAGCCAATTATTCAAGCTATTAATTACATAATTATCACTAAGATTATAATGGGTTGTTAGACCTAGAATACTAAGCTCCCTTCCCATAGATAAAGCACTATCTAAACTCATATTATTCGCATGGAACATTTCAACACGGCCATCTTTATTTTTCTTTATATATGCAGTGTGAACGACTCTAGAGTTTTTATCATCAATAAAATTTATAATCCAAGACTCTTTTACCAACGAAGTATCAAAATATCTCCTTGTTGTTGACATATTCACTTCCATTAAGCCTGAATATCTTTGATTGCTCCCCCCTTTTTAACATGTTGTTAATAGTATCTCTGGTTTCTTTCTTAATTGTTTTATCTAATACACCAAATTTTAATGCTATAGAATAACAAATCATTGGTCCCCAAGATGATTTATCTTTTTTGTAATTACTCCCTACCTTCTTATTTAACACACCTTTCTCTAATCCAGATTTTTCTTCACTATCAACACTCCATTCATATACTTTTATCATCGTAATGATCCCCTCCCAGCCAAGGGGTGATCATGCTTAATCGCGTGGACAAAAAGCACTCTTTTTCTTTGCCATTTGAAGCCTTATGCTTAAACATCTCGATTGTATCACCGACTGCCGTTCTCATATAAATCAAGACCATGACCTAGTTGATATCTGCTTCCTTGTACTCTGTGCCGTCATTTCAGGTGCCCAGACTTTGGCCGATTGCCATCAGTTTAGCACATTAAAGCTCGACTAGTTACGCCTGCATCGACCTTACGCCAATTGGATCCCCAGTCAGCAAAGCATTGGACGTATCTTCAGAGGTATCGCGCAATTATCACTCTTAGGGGTACGAAGCCCAATGGAACAAAAACGTACGCTAAGCTTCTTACCCCGAGGACATAAATTTCTTCTCTCACAAAATCTTAAAATTCAGATCTCGTATTGAAATACTCTTAAGGTTAATTTCGAGGGGATGGGCGCAAAACCCCTAACTCTATGCTATCTGCTGGCGATGTGTTACTGCCTTTTGTGTAATCAGCCACTAAACTCACACCGCTATAACTGCGATAAGCTTTCAACATCACATGATAACGGCCGTTGCCTGAATTTAATGTACAGCTTTCGTTATTGCCATTTTTAAATGGTCTGCAATCATAGCTATTTGAAGTTGGTTTACTGTCTTTTTTTACATACAAATCAGCGTCACCAATCCCACCTGATAACCTAATGGTAATATTGCTAGCGTCCATTGGTACGTCAATATAGTAAAATATTTCTGAACCGGAGCCCCCTGTAATTCCCGTTTTAGGTTGCCCTTTTACGAGTTCATTATTAGGCAATGTGCCGTCAGAAGTCACGGACACTTGCTGAGTTAAGGTATCACTTTGGTTATTAGAATCTAGCACTGTTAGGCTGACATCATAAGTACCTGAAGCCGCAAAAGTATGGGCGAGTTGTTCGCCAGCGCCTATTTGATTATCACCGAAGTTCCAATCGTAATGACTAATTGAACTGTTTGAACTAGAGCCGCTGGCATTAAAGCTGCACAGCTCAAAATCACAGCTATAAGTGAAGCGTGCTGTAGGCGTTGGAATATTGCCGACGTTATCACCTATTGGTACAACGCCATTAAAATGGTCTGATACTTGTGGCCAAATCTTACTGATTTTTGCCCCTTTATTGTAGCACCCCCCTAAGTGATGTAAGGCTACTGCGTTATTGCTCGATGCCGCTATAACAGGTGACCCGGACGATCCGCCAATAGTGTCACAGTTATAACCAATATCGGTATTGCTGCCACGGCCATTTGTCGATGCTGCATTCACTTGACACAGACCATTACTGTCTTGATCTGACTCAATCGCAAGCTCCTTTGGATTACCCGAACCATGCTGTGGAATATAAATCAGTTCACCTTGCAACGCATCACGTACCTCGAGACCCAGGTGGCCAAACTGGGTAATAGCGGTAAAGTTATTGACGCTAAACAGAGTGTAATCGAGGGTGTAGTCTGTTTTAAAAAACTCATTTCCGGTCACTTTGACTATGGTTTCTTTAGTGTTGCCGTTACAACTTTTATTTTGATAATTAAACCACACTTCAGTAGATGCTAACTCTTGCGCAGTCTCCACACAGTGGTTATTGGTAAACATTTTATTATCAGCCCCAACGCGCCAGCCAGTGCATAAACTGCGTCCACCAATAACCAAACGTGCGATTGGCCGGCTTCGTTCAAACTCAATGGGATGGCTATCCGCCCAGCATTGAACGCCTTTACGTTCATTCACGCCACAGGTCGAAAGGGGTGACACATCATTAAGGGGATCGTCAGCAGGTTGAATAACGCTTTCAGTGCCATAGAAATAACTATCCACCGTCCCAAATTCACTTTGTTCATCTACTGCAACGCTGGTACTAGGATAATATTCAATGATAGCGCTGTCATTTGATATCGACATAACAGAAAATGAGTGTATACCATCATCTCCGAATTTAGCATCGAGCGTCGCCGCTCTCATATCAGTGGCTGTATATTCATATCGTTCGCTGTTATCTGGGCTACGTACCACTAATTTTGCGCCGTTACTTAACTGCACATTAGTAAAATGCAACTTGATATAATCCGCATTAAGATGACTCAACTCGCGGCGGATTACAAAGCCCGCATCTGATGCGCTAATATGTTGATTGTTTAATACCAAATTGGCTGGTGCTCTCTCACCAATGATCACTTTGCTCGTCTCGCTAGCCATTTCAGCATAACGCAATATTTGTCGCTCATCGACATTGGCGGACGCCGTTGAACCATACACCGCCACGATTGCCGATAGTAAATAATGTAATTTCATGCTTATTCCCTTATTTGTTGCTGATTAATTTGTCATTAATACTGCTCTTCCAATGAACGCACCATTACAGGCACAAAATTAAGGATATAAGCTAAATGCAAGAATACCAGTTAACAAATGAAAAAAATCGCTTGTGATTTAAACGGTAATCCAACGGTAAAAAATAACTAAAACAGTCAAAGACAAACTCCTTGCGTATCATCATGCAAGCTCTACGATATTACCTAGCCTATAAACTTAGTTACCGTGAAATTGAGGAAATGTTCGCGAAGCGAAACATTCATTTTGACCACTCAACACTGAATCGTTGGGCTATCAAATATGCACCACAGCTTGAAGCTAAATTCAGAAAGAGCAAGCATCGAGTATCTGGCTCATGGCGAATAGATGAAACCTACATAACCTGAACTCGGGATAAAAAATTTGAATTAATAGCCCTCCAAGTAATCGGATCTTTCGACCAATAGAAACCCCATCACACCGGAGGGCCTATGCATAAATTAGTGGAAGTATTTTGCGATGTAGATGATTTTTGCGCTGTTTTCATGCCAGAATGGGAAAAAACGCTGTTAACCGATGGCACACGCAAGCGTCAACGCGCTGGCCGTATGACGATGAGCGAAGTGATGACCATCATCATACTTTTTCAGATGTCTCACCACCGTGATTTCAAGA